>JAUYJB010000024.1 GCA_030688605.1 Hyphomicrobiales bacterium | reverse complement strand
CGTCGCCCCATTGAGTACTCGTGAGTACTCGCTCTATCGCGGCGCTGCGGCGCTCGCGCGAGGCCCCGCTCTGTCCGGGGCCGGAGGAAAGAAAGCAAACCCCGGATCGATCCAGATCGCGGCAACGGCGAAGCTCGGCCTCGGTTCAGGGGCGGCTTTCGTTTGCTCTTTGACAATGCGGTGGTGTGGCAGGGTTTCCAACACCCCGGTCGTCGTCACCCGGCTTGACCGGGTGACCCAGTATTCGCCGAGCCCGATCATTGACACAGGGGCTACTGTATCCCGGCTCTGCGCTTCGCTGCGGCCGGGATGACGGAAGCAGAGATGCAGGTCTTGCTCTTTGACAGTGTGGTGAGTGCATCGCCGGTTTTCACCCTGCCGGCGGTCTTGCGGTTCCTCAGAATCGAGTTTTAGATTCGCTCAGGAACCCATGAAATTAAGGGCGATTTCGCGCCGGTTCTCGCGCATGCGGTGCTCGATGACATAGATGCCCTGCCAGGTGCCGAGCAAGGGCGCGCCGCCGGCGACGGGGATCGAAAGACTGACGCAAGTCAGCATCGCCTTGATGTGGGCCGGCATGTCGTCAGGACCCTCGACGCGGTGGCGGTACGGTCGGTCTTCGGGCGCGATGGCCGCGAGCGCGTCGCCAAGGTCGGCGAGCACGTCGGGATCGGCGTTCTCCTGGATCGTCAGCGAGGCGGAGGTGTGACGGATGAACAGCGTCAGCAGGCCGTCCTTGGCGCCGATTTCCCGCAGCCAGCCGCGGACCTTCCCGGTCACGTCGACAAAGCCCTGCCCGTGCGTGTCGACGCTCAGGACGCCGCTTTTCTGCATCTGTCCGGGAACCGCTCTAAACTATGGTCGGCTCGTGCGGCCGGATCGGCGGTAACCAGGGCTCGGACCGGGACAGCCCGGTCGGCTCGTGCTTGGCCTCCTCCTTCAGCGACTTCACCATGTCGATGAACCGGCGCATCATCCGGTCGAAGAACGCCATCAGCCGGTCCATGTCCTTGCGGTTCGGCAGGCGGAGGGTGTCGGAATTCTCCTGGTCGCCCCGTTTCAGCGCCGCGACATCCTCTTTCAGCTGCCGGTTTTCCTCCATCAGCTGGGCAATTTCCGCCTCATAGGCCGCCCTGTCGTCGGGAATGAGCTCGCAGACCCAATCGACGTTCTTGCGGTGACAGAAGGAAACCCGCCCGTTTGCGGTGTCGAGACGCAGATAGCCTTCGTCGACCTCGTTCATCAGGTAGCGGCCGACCGGGCCGTCCGCATTCTCCGCATCGGCCGTATCGGCCTTGTAGGCCATCAGAATCAGAATTGGTATGATTAGGGCCGCCAGTACCCGCACCATGGCGTCCTCCCCGTTTCGTGGTTCACCGCCCCCATGTGCCAGTTCCGGCATGGCAACATTCAAATCGGGCCGAAATGCGGTTACTTCGGGACTACGCTGCGGGTACCGTATAAGGCTGGCGGCCGGAGCGGATCGCGTCTTCCAGGAGATCGACCCGGTCCTGGCCCCAAAACGGCTCATCGTTGAGCACGTAGCAGGGCGAGCCGAAGCAGCCCCTCTCGATCGCCTCGTCGGTATATTGCCGGTACAGTTCGCCGGTTCTGTCCTCCTTGGCCGCCTTGATCAGCGGCCCGCTCTTCATCTGCGCCGCCTCCAGCACGTCGGCGACGACCGAATCATCGGCGAGATTGCGGTCCTCGACCCAGATGGCATGAAAGCCGAGCGCCATGAACGGCCCGGGGTTCTGGCCCGCCTCGCAGATGGCGATCACCACCCGGTCGGCGAGACCGCAGTCGAACGGCCAATGGTCCGGTTTGAGCTTGAACTTCAGCCCGCGCTTTTCGCGCCAGCGCTGCAGCTCGATCAGACGGTAGGCCTGGCGAAGGGGATGGCGTTTTCCGAGCGGCAGGCCGCCGGTCTCGGCGAACACTTCGCCCAGCATCATCGGACGATAGTGCACGGCGAGGTCGTATTTGGCCGCCAGCGCCATGAACGGATCGTGGCCGATATAGGCAAACGGGCTGATCATCGAGAAAAAATAGGAAACTTCAACGGCCATACCTGCCTCCCGCGCACCGGTCCCCATGCTCGTCGCCGCAAAGTTGGCACGAGTCGTCGCGCAAGGCTAGAGCGGGCCGGCAACCGGTCTCGCTTTAGGCGGCCCGCCCTGCCGCGCCGGAAGGGTCGAAGCGGCCATAGAAGGTCTCGCCCTTCGCCGCCATGTCGAGGAGCAGCCGGTTCGTCTTGAAGCGGCGGCCGTGCTTCTTCGCCAACCGCTTGCACAGGGCAACGAAGGCGGCAACGCCCATGCCGTCGATATAGGAGAGTGTGCCACCGGAAAACGGAGCAAATCCAAAGCCGAGGATCGAGCCGACATCGGCCTCGCGCACGTCGGTGACGACCTTCTCCTCAAATGCGCGCGCCGTCTCCAGCGCCTGGATGGCCAGGAAGCGCTGCTTCATCTCGCCGATGTCGACTGTCTCCGGATCGACCGTCTTTTCGGCAAGTTCCGCCAGCCCCGGCCACAGATGCTTCTTGCCGCCTTGCGGATAGTCGTAGAACCCCTTGCCGTTCTTGCGCCCCAGCCGACCGCGCCTGACGACCATCTCCTTAAGCAGCCGCTCCTGGCGCGGATCGATCGCCTTGTCGCCCAGATCCTGCTTGGCCGCCTGCACGATCTTCCAGGCCAGGTCCACCGCCACCTCGTCGTTGAGCGCCAGCGGGCCGACCGGCATCCCGGCCATGCGGGCGACATTCTCGATCATGGCCGCCGGGATGCCCTCCACCAGCATCAGATGGCCCTCGCGGATATAGGTGGCGACGACGCGCGAGGTGTAGAAGCCGCGCGAATCGTTGACGACGATCGGGGTCTTGCGGATCTTGCGGCAATAGTCGAGGGCCGCGGCAAGCGCCTTTTCGCCGGTACGCTTGCCGAGGATGATCTCGATCAGCATCATCTTTTCCACCGGCGAGAAAAAATGGATGCCGATGAAGCTCTCCGGCCGCTTGGAATTCTTGGCGAGCGACGTGATCGGCAGGGTCGAGGTGTTGGAGCCGAAGACGCAAGCCGGGCCGACCACGGCTTCGGCCGCTTGCGTGACCGCCTTCTTGACGTCGCGGTCCTCGAACACCGCCTCGACGATGAGGTCGCAGCCCTTCAGGTCGCCGTAATCGGCGCTCGCCTTGATGCGCGCCAGCGCCGCTTCCTTGTCATCGTTCGAAATGCGCTTGCGCGAAACGTCGCCGGTCAGCAGCGAGGCCGCATGCGCCCTGCCCTTTTCGGCTGCCTCCATGTCGCGGTCGACGAGAACCACGTCGAGCCCGGCGCTGGCCGTGACATAGGCGATGCCGGCGCCCATGAAGCCGGCGCCGAGAATGCCGACCTTGTTGAGCGCCGAGGGCGCTACGTCCTTGGGCCGGCGCGCCAGCTTGTTCAGCGCCTGCAGGGAGACGAACAGCGAGCGGATCATGTGGCGCGCCTGCGGCGAGCGGAGGATGCGGGCGAAATGGCGCGACTCGATGGTCAGCGCCGTATCCATCGGCACCAGCAGCCCCTCATAGACGCATTGCAGGATGGCGCGGCCCCCCGGATAGACGTCGTAAGTCTCGCGGCGATAGATGGCATTGGCGACCGGGAAGGTCATCATGCCGGATTTCGAGTAGACCGGGCCGCCGGGGATGCGGAACTTGTCCTCGTCCCAAGGCTGCTTGGCGCGCCCGCCGTCGCGGACCCAGGTCCTCGCCGTCTCGACCAGCCGGTCTGCCGGGACCACCTCGTCGACAAGCTTCATGGACTTGGCCTGGTCGGCGCGAAGCTGGCGGCCCTGCAGCAGCATCTGCAGGGCGTCCGCCGCCGGCAGCATGCGAGCCACGCGCTGGGTGCCGCCGGCGCCGGGGAAGAGGCCGACGCGGACTTCCGGGAGGCCGAGGCGGAGCTTCGCATCGTCGGCGACGAAGCGGGCATGACAGGCAAGGGCCAGCTCGAAGCCGCCGCCGAGCGCGGTGCCGTTGAGCGCTGCCGCGACCGGCTTACCGCAGGTCTCAAGCCGGCGCAGCAACTGCGACAGCCGCCGGCTCTCGTCGAACAACAGTTGCATCGCCGCTTCGGGCGCGGAGGCATGCTGCTTTTCGAACCGGCTCAGCAGGTCGTTCAGCATGGCGAGGTCGGCGCCGCCGGAAAAGCTCTCCTTGGCCGACGTAATGACGGCGCCCTTGACGCCGGCATCGGTTTCCAGCCGGGCGACGAGCTTTTCCAGATCGTCGAACACCGAAAGGTCGATGAGATTCATGGACCTGCCGGGCATGTCCCAGGTGACGAGCGCGACCCCGTCGGTGTCGACGGCGAAGGTGAAATTGGCCAGCTCCATGGTGCCGCTCCCCTATGTCCGATCTTCAGACTTTACACGCAGGATCGGCGCCGGCAATTGCCTGCCGCCGTCAGCGCGGCGGTTTGCCCGGGCGCCGGGCGAGAAAACCGGGCAAGAAAGAGCAAGAAAGAGGCGGAGAAGATGGGCCCGCAATTACCGGCGGGCGACCACGACCGCGCTTTCGAGCATGTCGGTGCAGGTTGCCGGGTTGCCGGGCGCCGCGGCGACCCGCGACATGAAACGGCAGGCCGTCTGCGCGACGAGATCGCGGACCGAATCATGCTTCGATATCGCCTTGCGGCCGAAATAGTGAAACTCGACTTGGTCAACGGCGAACCAGCGCTGGTCGATGGCGAAGGCGAGTGGCTGCCAAGCGGCTTCGGCTTTCGTGACTTCGACGAGCGACACGGTATCGATGGTGTCGCCCATGCGATGATAAACGCTCTGCTGCAGGCTCGCGATCCAACCGGCCATCCGGTTGGCATCGTCATACGTCAACACCAGCGGCCGCCTCAGCTTCACCGGAGAACGCGACCCGAGCGAGAGAACGCGCAGCCCCTCGTGCGGATTGCCCTCGAGCCTTTGCCCGATGACCTTCAAGGCAAGCACACGCTCCGATCGGGTGAGCAGTTTGCCGACTGTCTCGGCACCGATGGTGAGCGAACTCCATCCCGGGAGCGCGGCGGTCGCGGCCGCGACGGCGATGAGCAGCATCCCTACGATGTAAGCGCGATATGATTTCGGCGTATCCATGCCCATTGGACGCCGATATGCGCCAAAAGGTTCACGCGCGGACCAGCCGATGCGGAAAAAGCGTGGATTGTTGGTTGACGCGCCGGGCGCGGCGCGGCCGTGTTCGCGTCCAAAATCGCGCTATAGAATCAATTGCTTATTGGGCGTAGTCGACATGTTTCGCGAACGGTCGCGAGGACACCGCCTCGCCGATTATATCGCCCGCCGCAATGCCGTTCTTCGGCGGCGTTGGTTTCACACACGTTCGATGATGGTGGCCGTCCCCATGCCGGCGCCGATGCACAGGGTCACCAGCGCGGTATTCAGATCGCGCCGCTCCAACTCGTCGATGGCGGTGCCGAGGATCATCGCGCCCGTGGCGCCGAGCGGATGGCCCATGGCGATCGCCCCGCCATTGACGTTGACCCGCGTCTGGTCGAGACCGAAATGCTCCAGGAACCGCAACACCACGGCGGCGAAGGCCTCGTTGATCTCGATCAAGTCGATGTCGCTCAAATTCATCCGCGCGCGCTTCAGCACCTTCTCGGTGACGGCGAGCGGGCCGGTCAGCATGATGCCCGGCTCAGAGCCGACATTGGCGAAGGCCTTGATGCGCACCCGCGGGGCGAGGCCGGCCTTCCTGCCGGCCCTCTTGCTGCCGACGAGGACGGCGGCAGCGCCGTCGACGATGCCCGACGAGTTGCCGGCATGGTGGACGTGTTTGATCGCTTCGATCTCCGGGTAGCGCTGGATTGCGACCGCGTCGAAGCCGGCAAACTCGCCCATCTGGACGAAGGACGGGTTCAGCGCGGCGAGCGACTGCATGGTCGTGTCGGGCCGCATATGCTCGTCGCGGTCGAGAAGGGTGAGGTCGTTCACGTCCTTGACCGCAATCACGGATTTCTTGAAATTGCCGTTCTTCCAGGCATTTGCAGCGCGTTTCTGACTTTCCACCGCATAGGCGTCGACCGCGTCTCGGGAGTAGCCGTACTTCGTGGCGATGAGATCGGCGGAGACGCCCTGCGGAAGAAAATAGGATTTGAGCGCCAAGCCGGGGTCCATGGGCCAGGCGCCGCCCGAGGCGCCGATGCCGATGCGGCTCATCGATTCCACGCCGCCGGCGACCGTCATGTCGAAGAAGCCGCTCATCACCTGGGCGGCGGCGAAATTGGTCGCGTCGAGGCCGGAGGCGCAGAAGCGGTTGATCTGAACGCCGGGCACGCTGTCGGAATAGTCGGCGTTGAGCGCGGCGGCCCGCGCGATGTCGCCGCCGGCCTCCCCGACCGGATCGACGCAGCCGAGGATCACGTCCTCGACGAGGCCGGTGTCGAGACCGTTGCGGTCGCGGATCGCCTTGAGCGCCTGGGTCGCGAGCTCCAAGGCCGTGACCTCGTAGAGCGCGCCGTCGGGCTTGCCGCGCCCGCGCGGGGTGCGCACATGGTCGTAGATGAAACAGTCGGGCATGTTAGGACCTGTTGACAGCTATGTTGCGGGTCTGGCGGAAGCCAATTTTTCCGCCTGCCAGAAGCAGACGCCGCCGTGGTGCTTTCCCACCATAAGGCGTCTGCGACGCCGCAGGCGGGAAAATGGGCCCCGTCCCTGCGGGATTTGGCGAAATCGGCGCGATGCGGCGTTGCTCGTCCTCGAATATGCGCTGCATGTCCATCGTCCTCGCTCCTGGCCTCGCGCCGATTTCGCTCAAACCAGACCTCGCAAGATAGCTGTCAACAGGCCCTAAAACGCCTCCGCGTCAAGCGCCATCATGCTGTCGGCGCCCGAGGAGATGCGCGCAAGATGCGCCGCCGTCTCCGGCATGATGCGGTCCATGAAATAACGGCCGGTGACGAGCTTCGCCTCGATCCATGCCTTTTCGCCTCCGTCGGCGAGCTTGGCCTGCGCGGCCTTGGCCATTCTCGCCCACATGAAGCCGAGCGCAACCAGACCCAAAAGATGCATATAGTCGGTCGCGCCGGCACCGGCATTGTCGGGCGCGGCCATGGCGTTAGCCATGAACCATTGGGTTGCCTTTTCGAGATCGTCGCGGCCCCGCTTGAGCCCGTCGAGATAAGGCTTGAGCGCGTCATCGTCCTTGTTCTCGGCGAAAAAACCGTCGACCTCCTTGAAGAAAGCCATCAGCGCCCGGCCGCCGTCCTTGGGCAGCTTGCGGCCGACCAGATCGAGCGCCTGGATGCCGTTCGTGCCCTCATAGATCATGGGAATGCGCGCGTCGCGCACGAACTGCTCCATGCCGTGCTCGGCGATATAGCCGTGGCCGCCATAGACCTGCTGCGCCTCGACCGCGTTCCTGAAGCCGACATCGGTGAGCACGCCTTTGATGACCGGGGTGAGAAGCCCCAGATGGTCCTCGCTCTTCTGGCGCTCGGCCTCGTCCTCGGCCCGCATCGCGATGTCGCCCTCAAGCGCCGTCCAAACGACCAGCGCCCGCGCCGCCTCGTTGAACGCCTTCAGGTTCATCAGCATGCGGCGCACGTCGGGGTGGACGATGATCGGATCGGCCGGCTTGTCGGGCGCCTTGGCGCCGGTCAGCGCCCGCCCCTGCAGCCGCTCGCGGGCATAGGCCGCGGCATTCTGATAGGCGATTTCGGAGAGCGCCAGGCCCTGGATGCCGACGCCGATGCGGGCCTCATTCATCATCGTGAACATGGCGCGCATGCCCTTCTCGGCCTCCCCGACCAGCCAGCCGGTGCCCCCGTCATAGTTCATGACGCAGGTGGCATTGGCGTGGATGCCCATCTTTTCCTCGATCGAGCCGCAGGAAACGCCATTGCGCGGCCCCAGCGTACCGTCCTTGCCGGGCAGGAACTTCGGCACCACGAACAGCGAGATGCCCTTGATCCCCTCAGGCGCCCCCTCGATGCGGGCGAGTACCAGATGGACGATGTTTTCGGCGAGATCGTGCTCGCCGGCGGAAATAAAGATCTTGGTGCCGGTGATGGCGTAGCTGCCGTCGTCCTTCGGCACCGCCTTGGTGCGCAGCAGGCCGAGATCGGTGCCGCAATGGGCTTCGGTCAGGTTCATGGTCCCGGTCCAGGCGCCGGAAATCATCTTCGGCAGATAGGTCCGTTTGATCTCGTCGCTGGCGTGCATGGCGAGCGCCGTGATCGCGCCCTGGGTCAGCGACGGATGCATGGCGAAGGCCAGATTGGCGGAAAATGTGAACTCGCTGATCGCCGCGGCCAACGCGAAAGGAAGCCCCTGGCCGCCATATTCGGGATCCGCGGCAAGGCCGACCCAGCCCCCCGCCGCGAAGGTTTCATAGGCCTCCTTGAAGCCCTCCGGCGTCGTGACGCTGCCGTCCGGATTGCGGGTGCAGCCTTGTTGATCGCCGATCCGGTTGAGCGGCTGCAGCACCTCCTCGCACAGCTTCGCGCCCTCCTCGAGCACTGCCTTCAGCAGGTCCGGCGTCGCCTCGGCGAAGCCCGGCAGATTGCCGTAACGTTCCAGCTGCAACACGTCGTTCAGCAGGAACAGGACATCTTCGACCGGCGCTTTGTAGACTGGCATGGCGCGTGACCTCCTCCGACTCGTCCCTTTGCTGCCGCGTCCGCTTTGCGTTCAGGTTAGATCATGCGCTTACGTCTACGCGAGCCAACGATGGCCCTTGACCACGAGTCTACCCCTCCCGCTCCTTCAGCATCCCGGTCACGATCTCATAGGTCCGGGTCAGGTCGCTGATGGCTTCGTCGATGTGGTCCCGTCGCATCCTGAGGCTGTCAATTTGTGCCCGAAACGTCTCGGCCGCATGTTTCAGTTGCGTGACCTGAGCCCCCTTCAAATCGTACAGCTCGAGCATGTCGCGAATCTCGCCGAGCGAGAAGCCGACCCGTTTGCCCATCAGGATGAGCTTGAGACGGGCGCGGTCGCGCCGCGAATAGATCCGCGACTGGCCGCGCCGATGCGGATGCAGCAGTTCCTTGTCCTCATAGAAGCGCAGGGTGCGAAGCGTGACGCCGAATTCGCGCGCCAGTTCTCCGATCGAGAAGCCTTCCATGCGGCGCATCCGCGGGTCCATGTCGTTCCGGCTCGGTTCCGACAAGCATATCAGCGCCCGCGCGCGAATGCGACGCCCGACAATCCGGCATTCGCCGTCGCCGACGGCTTGGCGCTCGATCGGAAACGGCCACGGCGAACTTAACTGAACATTTACTCTGAGTTGAATAGGTTGCGACGGGCATGCGCGGCCAGACGCGTGCCCGAGGGCCTCGACCCATTCATGAGCGTGGAGCGGTTTCTTGGCTTGGATCGTCGGCATTTTCCACGTGGATATGGAAGGCTGAGCGGCGGCAATGACGCCAGCAATTCGTTCGAACCTCTTGGGAATCGAGCCCGATATAGAGGCTTCGGCGGAAGTCCGCGATCCCGCGCACGTCGACGAGTTCGAGGGCGCCGACGCCATCGAGGTCATCGAACGGACCATCCGGGCCATCATTCAACATCTTGAGGTGTCCGACCGGCGCAACGCCGACGCCTTGCGGCAGTTGCAGTCGCAGATGCACGAAATTGCCGCGCGCACCGACATCGGCCCGGCCGGCGAGGGCGGCGAGGACGCGCGCGGCGCCATCGCCCGCATCGAGGACCGCATCGATGCATTGGCCGACAGGTTCGAGGCAATCCAATCGGAAATTCAGTATCCGGACGCAGCCCTCATCGAGCAGCGACTCGCCGCTCTCGCCGCCAAGATCCAGGAGTTGACCAGGCCGCAAGAGGCGGGTCCGCTGACCGACGATACCTATCCGGAAGACGCCCTTCAAACCGGGCAGGCCCCGGAACGCTTATCCGAGCGCTTCGCAGACTTGGCGCACAGCCTGCAATCCTCGATGTCCGAACCATCGCCGCCGGCCGAACTCGCCGAGCTGCGTGAGCTCGTCGGCGAATTGTCGAACAAGGTCGACGCGCTGGAAGCGCGGGATCCGGCGCCCGGGGATCCGGGCTTCACCCAGCATATCGCCGAGCTGACACGCCGGATCGAAGCCACCGAGGCGCGCTTCAGTGAACTGGATTCGCCCACGCCGCCGCTCGCCGAGCTCACCGGGCGCATCGATGCCGTCGAGCAAAGCCTGCACAGCGTGGCCACCGCCCGATACGACACATCGAAGGCGCTGGAGCGGCAATTCGCCGCCCTGCTCGAGCAGCTCGAAGCAAGCCGCCAAGCGATGACCGACGCGGCGCGCTTCGCCGCCGCCGAGGCCGCCAGCGACGCGGTCAGCGAGGCAGTCGGCGAGGCGGCGCGACAAGCCGCCCAAGAGGCCATTCGCAACGCCCAGGACGCGGCCGTGCAAGCGGCGCGGGAGGCCGCACGCGGCTATTTGGAGACGGCCGCAACGGCCGAACCCGGCGCTGAGAGCGCCGGAGACGCGCGTGTCGTCGAAATTCTGCAGGGGAGCCTGCTAGACCTGCGTAATGACTTCGATGCATCGGACCGCAAGATCGCGACCGCCTTCGAGGCGGTGCAGACGACGCTGCGTGACATCGCCGAACGGCTGTCGAGCGTCGAGGGCCGGCGCCGCGATGGGGCGATGGCGCGCGACACGGGGCCGGTAGCGCAGCGCGTCGAGCCGCGCTTCGAGCCGCCCGCCGCGGCGGCCGCCTCCGGCGAAGGCGAGGCCGCCAGGATCGAGCAACCGCGCTTGCCGGACGATTTGGCCAAGCTGCGCCTGCCCCCCCTGGGCAAGCCGCCCGCCGACGCCGCCGAGGCGCACGCATCCGAAGAAGCGCTCGGCAACGCGGAAGACGCGGCCGAAGAAACTTTGCAGGTCGATGAAACCGACGAAACGTCGGAAGAATCGAACCTTCCGCGCGAGCCCGGATCGGGGCCGCCGTCATCGATATTGTCGGATCTCAGCGTGCAGGCGCGTCCGCGGGAGGAGCGATACGCAGCTCCCGCCGGCACGGACGCTGTCACGACAAGATCCGAGGACGCGCTGGCCGCCGCCACTCCGGCGGCCGCCGCTCCGCCCGGCGGCGTGGCTACCGGAGACGTGACGGCCTCCCTGCGCGGCGCCCGCACCACCAACGAGCTTCTCGCCGCTGCGCGGCGGGCCGCCGAAGCCGCCGCCCAACAAGGCAAGACAAATCCACTTGGCCGTCTGAGCCTCAAGTACCGCCTGCGCATTCCGCTCTCACGCCACGGCCGTGGCGAGGTAGACAGCAACAAGGACGCAGAACGCGACAGCGCCGCGCTCCCTGAACGCAAGCAGCCCGCGGGCATGGCGCTCGGACGTCCCGCCGCCCGCAAGCCGATCGTCTTGGCCGTGGTCGCGGTGATGCTGCTGGCCGGCTCGATCGAGATTTACAATCTGCTCAAGAAGCGCTCGGACGACATGCTCCCGTTGCCGGCGGAAAGCAGCCAGAACGAGCCGGCGGCCGTCGATGAGACCGCCCCGGACGCCGGCGATTCCGCCCTTCCGGAAGCACCGCCGTCGAATGACCCCCCCTCGCCCGGCGCCCCGATCGACGGCGGCGCGCTTGATCTCCCGGATTTGCCCCAGCACGCCGTTTTGGACGAGCTTTCCACCGGCACTCTCGTCTCGGTCGGCGAAAGCGCGATGCCGAAGAGTGAAGAGGTGGCGGCAGAGCAAGCCGAATCGCCGCCGGCGGCGGAGACCCGATCCGCGGCGCTGACGATCCCCACTGCGCGCGAACGCGCACCGGCGCCCCTGGTGGCCGATGTCGACGATCCGCCCGAGCTTTCCGAGAAGATCGGTTCGGCGGCCTTGCGTCAGGCCGCCATCGGCGGCAACCCCATTGCCCAGTTCGAGGTGGCGAGCTGGCTGGCGGAAGGCCGCGGCATGAAGGCCGATCCGGCCGCGGCGGCGGTCTGGTACCGCCGCGCGGCGGCAGGCGGCCTGGCGCCTGCACAATATCGGCTCGGCTCGCTTTATGAGAAGGGCACCGGCGTCGCCCAGGATCGCGATGCCGCGCGCATCTGGTATGAGCGGGCCGCCGCCCGGGGCAACCGCAAGGCGATGCACAATCTGGCGGTGCTTTATGCCGACGGAATCGACGGCCCGCCGAACTTCGAGGCCGCGGCGCGCTGGTTCCGGGCTGCCGCCGAGCTCGACCTTGCCGATAGCCAGTATAATCTCGGCATTCTCTATGCGCGCGGCCTGGGCGTTCCGCAGAATTTCTCCGAATCCTATAAATGGTTCTCCATCCTCGCCGGTCGCGGCGACAAGGACGCCGGCCTTCGCCGCGATGCGGTCTCCGGCAAGCTCGACGCGCAGGCGCTCGCCGCCACCAAACTCGCGGCGCAGACCTGGAAGGCACAGCGGATGGACCCGGAAGCCAACGCCGTGCGGCTGCCCAATGACGGCTGGGCGGTGGAGCTTCAGGAGGCGCCGTCCGCCGATCCGGGCGCGGACATTGTCCGCAACGCGCAGAAGCTGCTCACCGACCTCGGCTACGAGCCGGGCCCGGTGGACGGACAGTGGGGACCAAATACGAAGAGGGCTATCGAAAGCTTCCAGCGGGACGCCGGACTGGAGCCGACCGGCGCGTTGACCCCGGCCTTGCTCCGCATGCTGCAGCAGAGCTCCAGCTAAGCCTTTCCGATCGAGATTGGTGGATCCCTAGCCGCGCGCGTGCGCAAACACCGGCGTGCCCGGTATGAAGGCGTCGAAAGCGGCCCAGAACTCGTTGCGGATCGGATTGCGCTCCATCAGAATCTCGTGCCGCGCGCCGTTGATCAACAACAATGATCCGGTCCTGAGCTGTTGCGCTAGGCGCTCCATGGCGCGGATCGAGACGACCCTGTCGCCGCTGCCGGCGAAGATGATGAGCGGGATATTGATTGTGCTCGGAAATTCCGGCCGGGCAAGCTCGGCCATCGAACGGCAGGCGGCGAAAACCCATTGGATGGTCGGGCTGCCGAGCGCCAGTTGCGGCGCCTCTTCCACGATCTTGGCATTGCGGGCGTGACGGACCGGATCCGTGGTCAACAGGCTCTTGCGCAGCGGTGTGCTTTCCAACGGCGAATCGCCGCCGCCTGGAACATACGCCGCGCCGAACCCCACGAAGGTTAGCACCTCGGCGAGCGGGCACAGGACCGATTGCGCCAGCAAGCGGGGACCCAGCTCGATCAGCGGCGAAACCAGAACCATACGTTCGAACCATGCCGAGCGCGTGCGCGCCGCGCGCAGCAGAATGTGCGCGCCGGTGGAATGACCGAAACCGAAATACGGCGCCGGGCAGTCGGGCAGCACGGTCTGGTGCATGAAGGTCGCCATGTCGGCGTCGTAATCCTCAAAACTGTCGACGAATCCTTTGCGCGAATTGGCGAGCATCCGCCCGGAGCCGCCCTGGCCGCGCCAATCCATGGTGGCGACGGCGAATTTGCGCTTCAGCAAATCGGAAATCGTCTCGAAATATTCTTCGATGCACTCGCCGCGGCCATTGAAAAGGCAGACCGTGCCTTTGAGCTGCAGGCCCCTGGGACGCCAGGTCGCATAGCGGATCGGCAGGTTCCCCACCCCGGCGAAAAAGCCCGTGTCGGCACCCTCGGGAATCGGATTGTCCGTTGTCGCAATCAGATCCATGAAGTCGTGCAGCGGTTGGGTGCCTGGAGTGGTTCCCTGTCAAGCCGGGGCATCGCCTTATATCAGCCCGCACCGTCAGCTCAAATCAATCCGCTCCGCGGCATCGGACAAGATGCGGTCGACGGCGCCGTGGCGCCGTCGATGCGGTTCGTCGCAGGGACTGCGCGTCTGGACAAGTTCTAGTAACGCCCGCCGCCACGCTGTCCGCCGAAATGGCGGCGGCCGTCGACAGCTTGCTGGGCGATGATCTGGCCATTATAAGCGCTCACCTTGACCGTGTAGGCGCGGCGGTTATAGGCGACCGCGCGCACGACATAGACCGGAGCGCGCCTGTCGAGGAAGCGGATCTGGCGGTAGCCGCGTTTCCGCAGCACACGGCGGACCTCGGGCGGCGACAGCGTTTGGCGATGCCAAGAGGGGCCGCGATAGCCGGGGTTGAAGTGGATGCTGGCGTGCGGCGTGGCAACACGGAAGCTGAAATCCACCCGCCCTGCCTGGGCCGCAGGAACCGCGGCGGCACTTGCCGCAACCAGGGCGCCGGCGGCGATGATTGTTGTCTTGAAGGTCATGGCTCGTCTCCTTTGCTTGTCTCCGGGCTCAAGCCCCATAACGGGGCCATCCCGACTGCGCACGACCATGACACCTACCGGCTGAACCGGACCGGAACGGCGCGTTCATTTGCCATTCAGGCGCAGCGGTGGCATCGTAAGGCGACAGGCTTAAACTTTTTGCTGAATGATTTTAATGGGTTACGTGGACTTGACGACGCAAAGCCCCGTTCCTACATCAATGGCGCACACGCCGGAGAACGGGTGTGCGCATTGATCGGCCCGGCCCTCGTCGGCGGGCCAAGACATGTCGCTTCTAAGGAGGACCTGACAATGCGTCAATTCGATCTCAGCCCGCTTTATCGTTCCACCGTCGGCTTCGACCGCCTGTTCTCGTTGCTCGATTCGGTCGGCTTCAACGAGGTTTCGGCTCCATCCTACCCGCCCTACAATATTGAGCGCTTCGACGAGAACGCCTATCGCATCACCATGGCGGTTGCCGGGTTCCGCGAGCAGGACCTGAACATCGAGGTCAAGGAAAACACCTTGACCATTCACGGCGAGAAGCGTGAGGAAGAGACCTCCGAGCGCGGCGAAGTCCTGCATCAGGGTATTGCCGCCCGTGGTTTCGAGCGCCGCTTCCAGCTCGCCGATCACGTCGAGGTCGTCGGCGCGAGCCTGGAAAACGGCTTGCTGCATGTCGACCTGAAGCGTGAGCTGCCCGAGACCATGAAGCCGCGGACCATCGCTATCGGCACCAGTGGCGGCAAGAAGGCCATCGGCAAGGCGGCCTGACCGCGCCCCAAAGCGCGAACCTGACCCTCAACAAGAGCGGCGGCGCGTCAGCCATCGGCGGGCGCGCCGTCGCCGTTTCCGGTCGCCGTCACGAAGCGTCGATCAGGGCGATCAACCCCTCGACATCCTTCTCGGGCGTGGCGAAGGAGGCAACGAAGCGGACCAGGACCTCGGCCGGACCGATCGCGTTCTTGCCGCTGGGTCCCTTCGCCGGCCACTTGTAATAGACGGCGCCGGCCTGGCGCAGCTTCGCGTCGAGGTCGCGCGGCAGAATGGCAAAGACCTCGTTCGCCTCGACCGGGAAGGCGAGCCGCGCCGCACCCGACCTCTCGATCCCGTCGGCGAGCCGGCGGGCCAGACCATTGGCCCGGCGCGCCAGATCGCGCCAGTGGTCATCCTCCAGATAAGCCAGCAATTGGGCGGCGACAAAGCGGCTTTTCGAAATCAGGTGGCCGGCGCGTTTGCGCCGGTACATCAGCGCATCGGCCTGATCGGGAGCGAACAGGACCACCGCTTCGGCCGCCATGGCGCCGTTCTTGGTGGCGCCGAAGGACAATACATCGACGCCGGCGCGCCAGCTCAGCTCCGCCGGCGTGACGTTGAGGCCGACAACCGCGTTGGCAAACCGCGCCCCGTCCATATGCACCGCAAGCCCGTTGCGGTGGGCCAGTTTCGCGAGCGTGGCGACCTCCTTGACCGAATAGACGGTCCCCGCCTCCGTCGCCTGAGTCAGGCTGAGCACCGCCGGCTGCACCTGATGCTGGTTGCCGCGGGTGAAGCCGGCGAGCGCCTCGGCGACGGTTTCCGGCGTCAGCTTGCCGGCGGCTCCCCCGAGACCGACCAGCTTGACGCCGCCGGAGAAGAATTCCGGCGCTCCGCATTCGTCGACCATGATGTGGCTTTCCTGGTGACACAGCACCGCGCCGTAGGGCGGCGAATGGACAGCGATGGAAAGCGCGTTGGCGGCCGTGCCGGTGACCAATTGAAACACCTTTACCTGCCGTTCGAACAGCGCGCAAAAAGCCTCCTCCACACGGGCGCTGAGATCGTCAGCGCCATAGGCGATGACCGCGCCGACATTGGCGCGCTGAAGCGCATCGATGATCGGCTGCGACACCCCATAGGCATTGTCGCTGGCGAAGTTCATGGCTGCTTGTCCCAGTTCCAGATGTGAAGGTCGGGCAGCGGCTCGCCGGCAGGAAGCCCCAAGACCCGAGAGAAGAATGCAAGTTCGGCGAGAAACGCCGTGCGGATCGTCTCCGCGCGGCGGAAGCCGTGCCCCTCGCCGGCAAATTCCAGATGCGCCACGGGAACACCGCGCCCCCGCAGGCTTGCAGCGATGTCGCGCGCCTGCCGCGCCGGCACGGCGGGATCATCGAGCCCCTGCAGCAGCAGCACGGGGGCCGAGATGCGGGCTGCCTGGGCGAGCGGCGAGCGGGCTTCAAACACCGGCTCCGTCGCGCCGGGCGTGGTCCCGGTCAGACCGTAAAGATAGCCGGCCTCGAATTTGTGGGTGGTCGCAAGGAGGGTGGCGAGGTCAGCAACGCCGAAGTGGATGCTGGCCGCGCGGAAGATATTGCTGCGGATGAGCGCGCAAAGCGCGGTGAACCCGCCGGCGCTGCGCCCGGTGGCGATGAGCCGCTCCGGGTCGGCAAGGCCGTGCTCAATGGCAGCTTCGGCGGCAACGACCATGTCTTCGGCGTCCATCTCTCCCCACGCCCCCTGGAGCGCTTGGCGATGGGCGCGGCCATAGCCGACGCTGCCGCGATAATCGACGTCGAGGACCGCAAAGCCGCGGCTGGTCCAGAATTGCACCTTGATCTGCAGGCCCCGCGTCGCAGCCCCCGTCGGCCCGCCATGAGCCATGACCAGCATCGGCGGCAGGGCGGCATTGGCCTCAAGATGACCGGGATTACGCGGCGGATAATAAACCGCGGGGACCGTGCGCCCGTCGGCGGCGCTCAGGCGCAGTGTCTTGCCGACTGAAAGAAACTCCTTCGCAAGCCCCATCGCGCCGGGCCGGGCGAGCGTGCGCCAGGCCGGTGCGTCTCGACCGACGACCATCTCCGCCACCGCCGGCACCTGGTCGTCGTCGGAGGCTACGGCATAGAGCGTGCCGTCCGCCGCCCCGGCGAGATGGTCGATGGCCCGGTGCGGCAGTTCGAGGCGTCGTTTGCTGCCGCTGCCCGGGTCGACGAGCCAAAGCTTCTGCTCGCCGTTGCACAAAGCGGCTGCCGCGATGCGCCCGTCGCCGAGCAGCGCATAGCTCCGCTGGCCGAGCGCCCAGAGCGGGCGCAGGAGCTCGGCTTCCGGCGTGAAGACCGGCCGTATGACGCCCTCCCGCCACAGGTGCAGGCCGCTCCATTCGCCTTTCTCGACCACGAAAAAAAGCGAACCATCGGCGCCCCATTCCGGCTGGAAGGCGGCGCCCCCCGGTCCGCCGGCAACGGTGATGCTCGGGCGCGGCCGGCCGTCGTCGCCGATCTCGGCACATTTCAATATCGCCGCCTCCCACGGCATCGCCGGCAGGTTCCATTCCAGCCAGGCAAGCCGACGGCCGTCCGCGCTGACCCGCGGAAACGCATAAAAATCGGCGCCTTCGATAAGGGAAGCAACTTCGCCGCGCTCTGCCCCGTCAAGGCCGATCGTGGCGATGATATTCTTCGGATGGCGATCCGGCGCGGCGATTTCGGCCACCGCCAGCAGACGCCCATGTGCCCGGTCGCGGTCCATGTCCGCAAAGCGCGTGTCGCCGGCACGCGTCAGCCGTGACGGTGTCCCATCGCCCTCGATGGCGTAAATGTCCTGATCGGCGTGGTTAACGAAGAAGACGCTGTTGCCGTCGACGAACAGCGCCCCGCCGCCATATTCATGAACGCGCGAGCGCGCCGAATAGCCGTGAGGCAGCATATCGTGCGCCATTCCGTCGTGGCCGAGGCGCACGACGACGCCGCGTCCCTGCTCGGCCGGCCGTTCCTCGATCCAGACGGGTCCATGGCCACCTGCCGCCACGGCGCCGAAACGCAGGCTCGCTTCGGCCGCCAGCGCCGCGGAGATCGGTGACGACCAGATGCGCGCAAAGCCCGTTCCGCCTGGGGTCCTGGGATTGGTGTCCATTGGCTCATCTCTTGGCACATTCGACGCGCCATAGCGAGGACCCCTTTAAGCCGCTGCGCAACGCCCTCAAGCGGCAGGAAATATGGGCGATTTTGCAACTTTGTTTCGTTGCCGGCCTTGATTGCAACAGAAGCGTTCGTTGCCGTTGCGGCGGGGCGCAATATCGTGCAAGCTTGCCTGCATCTTGTGTGCATGCGTGTTTTCTGGCATGTTTACCAAGAAAGGACAGTATGGCTGTCCCTTTTGCTGGATAGGCTGAGGACAATGACCGGTCGCACATATGGGGTGGCGCGAAACCCCGTCTTGCCTAGACGGCCGGTGCGGTCCGGTCGCTCCGCGTCAAAAGCGCGGACCTAGACCCGGATCGCGCTTCCCCAAGCTGGTCTTCTTGGGCCAAACTTCCGACATGGGTGGACGCGGGCCGGGACCTGCTCGGCGGAAGCGGCGCTGTCCGGGAGGCGGCCGGGAACCATCTTGCGGGGTGTCGGGGGGAGACGAACGCGGATGCGGAGGCAAGAAGTGAAGAGGATTGGGAGAAGCATGGTTGGGCAGGAACGCGGTCGCGCACGCGTGGACCCGCGGCTTGCCCGTTTGCCATGGCCGCTTCATGGCGGGCCCGGGCCCCAGGGTCTTTACGATCCTGCCCGCGAGCATGATGCTTGCGGCGTCGGCTTCATTGTCAACCTCAAGGCCGTCAAGTCGCACGACATCATCAACAGCGGTCTGAAGATCCTGGTCAATCTGACCCACCGCGGCGCCGTCGGCGCCGACCCGAGCGCCGGCGACGGCGCCGGCATTCTGGTGCAAATCCCGCAAGCGTTCTTCGCCGCGGAGGCCGAACGCCTCGGCTTGGCGCTGCCCGCGCCGGGTCATTGGGGCCTTGCCCAGTTTTTCATGCCGCACGACGAACAAGCAAGGACGCGCATCGTCGAGATGGTCAACCGCATCGTCGCCGAGGAGGGTCAGACGCTCATCGGCTGGCGCGAGGTGCCAAACGACAATTCCTGCCTCGGCGATATGGTCAAGGCGTGCGAGCCGGCGCATCGCCAAGCCTTCATCGGGCGCAACCCCGAGATCGCTGACGAGGAGGAATTCGAGCGCCGCCTCTACATCATCCGCAAACGGATTTCGAACGCGGTGTTCTCCTGGGCCGACCCGGCCACGCAGGGCTTTTACGTCGTCTCCATGTCCTGCCGCATTGTCACGTACAAGGGCATGTTCCTGTCGCACCAGCTCGGCGCCTACTATCCCGACCTGCACGATCCGCGCTTTGAATCGGCGCTCGCCCTGGTGCATCAGCGCTTCTCGACCAATACCTTCCCGAGCTGGCCCCTGGCGCATCCCTATCGCATGGTCGCCCATAATGGCGAGATCAACACGCTTCGCGGCAACTTCAACTGGATGCTCGCGCGCCAGGCGACCCTGCGCTCCGAGCTGTTCGGCGATGAGCTGGAGAAAATCTGGCCGGTCTCCTATGAGGGCCAGTCGGACACCGCCTGTTTCGACAATGCGCTCGAGTTCCTGCTTCGCGGCGGCTATTCGCTTGCCCAGGCGGTGATGATGCTGATTCCCGAGGCCTGGGCTGGCAACCCGCTGATGGATGAGGACCGGCGCGCCTTCTACGAATATCACGCAGCCCTGATGGAGCCATGGGACGGCCCGGCCGCGGTGGCCTTCACCGACGGGCGCCAGATCGGCGCCACGCTCGACCGCAACGGGCTGCGCCCGGCGCGCTATATCGTCACCAACGACGACCATGTGATCATGGCCTCCGAGACCGGCGTCCTCGATATCCCCGAAGAGAAGATCGTCCGCAAGTGGCGCCTGCAGCCGGGCAAGATGCTGCTGATCGACTTGGAGGAAGGCCGCATTATCTCCGACGACGAGATCAAGGCGAGCCTCTCGACGAAGCACCCTTATCGAAAGTGGCTCAACCGTACCCAGATCGTGCTCGAGGACATGCCCGAAGTGACCGGCGTCGCGCCGCGTACCAACGTGCCGTTGCTCGACCGCCAGCAGGCCTTTGGCTACACGGTGGAGGATCTGCGCCTGCTGATGGCGCCGATGGCGACGACCGGCCAGGAGGCGGTCGGCTCCATGGGGACGGACACGCCGATCTCGGCGCTCTCCGACAAGCCGAAGCTGCTCTATACCTATTTCAAGCAGAACTTCGCCCAGGTCACCAACCCGCCGATCGACTCGATCCGCGAGGAATCGGTCATGAGCCTGGTCTCGTTCATCGGGCCGCGGCCGAATCTGTTCGATACGCAGGGACTGTCGCGCGTGAAACGCTTGGAGGTGCGCCAGCCGATCCTCACCAACGAGGATCTGGAAAAGATCAGGCTCATTGGCGAGGTTGCCGACAACCAGTTCCGCACCGAGACCCTCGACATCACCTATACGTGCGAGCATGGCGCGGCCGGCATGCGGCCGGCGCTCGACGATCTGCGCGCGGTGGCTGAAAAGGCCGTGCGCGATGGCTTCAACATCATTGTGCTCTCTGACCGGCTGGTCGGCCCGCAGCGGATCCCGATCCCTGCCCTGCTCGCCACCGCGGCGGTCCACAACCATCTGATCCGCGCCGGCCTCCGGACCTCGGTCGGGCTGGTCGTTGAGACCGGCGAGGCGCGCGAGGTGCACCATTTCTGCGTCCTTGCCGGTTACGGCGCCGAGGCGATCAATGCCTATCTCGCCTTTGAGACGCTTTACCACATGAAGGAAAAGCTCGACGACGACCTGAGCGACGAAGAGCTCCTCAAGCGCTACATCAAGAGCGTCGACAAGGGCATCCTCAAGGTCATGTCCAAGATGGGCATCTCGACCTACCAGTCCTATTGCGGCGCGCAGATCTTCGACGCGGTCGGCCTCAACTCCGAATTCGTCGACGAGTTCTTCTTCGGTACCGCCAGCATGATCGAGGGTGTTGGCCTCGACGAGATCGCCGAGGAGACGGTGCGTCGCCACGCCGCCGCCTTCAGCCGCGACCCGGTGCTGCGTGCGGCGCTCGACGTCGGCGGCGAATACGCCTTCCGCACCCGCGGCGAGACCCACGCCTGGCGCCCCGAGGTGGTGCGCGACCTGCAGCATGCGGTGCGCTCGAACAATCATGAGAGCTATCGCGCCTTCGCCCGCCAGATCAACGAGCAGGACGAACGGCTGTTCACCATCCGCGGTCTGTTCGATCTGCACTCGGCGGGGGATGCCGGCCGCAAGCCGGTCGCAATCGAGGAGGTCGAGCCGGCGGCCAAGATCGTCAAACGCTTCTCGACCGGCGCCATGTCCTTCGGCGCGATCAGCCGCGAGGCGCACACGACGCTGGCGATCGCCATGAACCGGCTCGGCGGCAAGTCGAACACCGGCGAGGGCGGCGAGGAGCCGGATCGCTTCAAGCCGTTGCCGAACGGCGATTCGATGCGCTCGGCCGTCAAGCAGGTCGCCTCCGGCCGCTTCGGCGTGACCACCGAATATCTGGTCAATTCCGACATGATGCAGATCAAGATGGCGCAGGGCGCCAAGCCCGGCGAGGGCGGCCAGCTCCCCGGCCACAAGGTCGACGCGATCATCGCCAAGGTGCGCCACTCGACGCCGGGCGTTGGCCTGATCTCGCCGCCGCCACACCATGACATCTATTCGATTGAGGATCTGGCGCAGCTCATCTTCGACCTGAAGAACGCCAACCCGGCCGCCGACATTTCAGTCAAGCTGGTCTCCGAGGTCGGCGTCGGCACGGTGGCTGCCGGCGTTGCTAAGGCGCGCGCCGACCATGTCACCATCTCGGGCTTCGAGGGCGGCACCGGGGCGAGCCCTTTGACCTCGATCAAGCACGCCGGCAGCCCGTGGGAGATCGGTCTTGCCGAGACCCACCAGACCCTGGTCGTCAACCGCCTGCGCGGTCGCATATCGGTCCAGGTCGATGGCGGGCTGCGCACCGGGCGCGACGTGATCGTCGCCGCGCTGCTCGGCGCCGACGAGTTCGGCTTCGCCACCGCGCCGCTGATCGCCGCCGGCTGCATCATGATGCGCAAGTGCCACCTCAACACCTGCCCGGTCGGCATCGCCACCCAGGACCCGATTCTGCGCAAGCGCTTCGTCGGCCTGCCCGAGCACGTCATCAACTATTTCTTCTTCGTCGCCGAGGAAGCGCGCGAGCTTATGGCCAAGATGGGCTTTCGTACCTTCAATGAGATGATCGGCCAGATGCAGATGCTCGACAAGCGCCGCGTCGTCGACCATTGGAAGGCGCGTGGGCTTGATTTCTCCCGCCTATTCCGCAAGCCGGAAGCCGCGCCGGGCGTTGCCATATACAAGTGCGAGCCGCAGACCCATCAGATCAACGACGTGCTCGACCGCAAGCTCATCGCCGAGGCCCGACCGGCGCTGGAAGACAAGACCCCGGTGCGAATCGAAACCACAATCCGCAACACGAACCGCACCGTAGGCACCATGCTCTCGGGCGAGATCGCCAGGCGCTACGGCCATGCCGGGCTGCCGGAGGACACGATCTGGATCAAGTTCACCGGCACCGCTGGACAGAGCTTCGGCGCCTGGGTCGCCCACGGGGTTACACTGGAGCTCGAGGGCGACACCAACGACTACACCGGCAAGGGCTTGTCCGGCGGCCGGCTGATCGTCTATCCGCCGGCGAAATCGAGCATCGTCCCGGAGGAAAGTATAGTCGTCGGCAACACGGTGCTTTACGGCGCCATATCGGGTGAATGCTATTTCCGCGGGGTCGCCGGCGAACGCTTCGCGGTACGCAACTCAGGCGCCATCGCGGTGATCGAGGGCGCCGGCGATCATTGCTGCGAATATATGACCGGGGGGGTGGTCGTCGTCCTCGGCGTGACCGGGCGCAATTTCGCCGCCGGCATGTCGGGCGGCATCGCCTATGTTCTTGACGAAGTCGGCGATTTTGCCCGCCGCTGCAATCTGGCGATGGTCGAGCTCGAGCCGGTCGAGCAAGAAGAAGATCTGATGGAGCGGCGGCTGCATCAGCGCGGCGACCTCGAGGGCCACGGGCGCGTGGACGTTTCCGCCGACATGACCCGTTTCGACGAGGAGCGCCTGCACCAGTTGATCACCAATCATCTGCGCTACACCGGCTCCGCGCGCGCCAAGGCGATCCTCGGTGACTGGCAGGCTTATCTGCCGAAATTCGTCAAGGTCATGCCGGTCGAATATCGCCGCGCCCTGCTCGAGCTTCAGGCCCAGGAGGTGACCGGAGAGGCCCTCGCGGTGGCGGGCGAGTAGTATGGGCAAGGTTACCGGCTTTCTCGAGATCGATCGCCAGGAGCGCGGCTACACGCCGGCCGCCGACCGGGTCCGCCATTTCCGCGAATTCGTCATCCCGCTCAGCGAGACGGCCACCCGCAACCAGGCGGCGCGCTGCATGGAATGCGGCATTCCCTACTGTCAAACCGGATGTCCGGTGAACAACCAAATCCCAGACTGGAACGATCTCATCTATCACGAAGACTGGCGCGAGGCGCTGCGCAACCTGCACTCCACCAACAATTTTCCTGAATTCACCGGCCGCATCTGCCCGGCGCCATGCGAGGAAGCCTGCACGCTCAACCTGATCGAGGAACCGGTCACCATCAAGACGATCGAATGCGCCATCATCGACCGCGGCTGGGAGGAAGGCTGGGTCGCGCCCGAACCCCCTGAAGAGAAGACCGGCAAACGCATCGCCATCGTCGGCTCCGGCCCGGCCGGCCTTGCCTGCGCCCAGCAGCTCGCCCGCGTCGGCCACGAGGTGCACGTTTTCGAGAAGAACGCCAAACCCGGCGGGCTTTTGCGGTACGGTATTCCCGACTTCAAAATGGAGAAGCGCCATATCGACCGCCGCCTCGAACAGATGAAGGCGGAAGGCGTCGTCTTCCACACCGGCGTCCTTGTCGGCGTCACGCTGCCGGCGCGCAAGCTCGTCGACGACTATGACGCGGTGGTCCTCGCCGGCGGCGCGGAGAAGCCGCGCGACCTCCCCGTCGAGGGCCGCGAGCTCAACGGCGTTCATTTCGCCATGGACTATCTGCCGCAGCAGAACCG
Source organism: Hyphomicrobiales bacterium (assembly GCA_030688605.1). Lineage (NCBI taxonomy): Bacteria > Pseudomonadati > Pseudomonadota > Alphaproteobacteria > Hyphomicrobiales > Hyphomicrobiales bacterium. The sequence continues at coordinate 11,740 of JAUYJB010000024.1, read as the reverse complement.
CCGGGGTTCCGGCGAGCCCGACCCCGACGCCGAGCCGATCCTCGCCAAGAGCAAGCACGTCATCGTGATCGGCGGTGGCGACACCGGGTCGGACTGCATCGGCACCGCTTTCCGCCAGGGTGCGCTATCGGTGACGCAGTTGGAGATTTTGCCGCAGCCGCCCGAGAAAGAGGACAAGCTGCTGACCTGGCCGGACTGGCCGATGAAGCTCAGGACCTCGTCGAGCCAGGCGGAGGGCGCGGCGCGCGACTGGTCGGTGATGACCACCAAGCTGACCGGCGATGGCGGCAAGGTCACGACGCTTCACGGCGTGCGCATCGACGACAAGATGAAGCCGATCCCCGGCACCGAGTTCACGCTGAAGGCGGATCTGGTCCTGCTGGCGATGGGCTTCGTTCACCCGGTGCATGAAGGGATGCTCGAAGAGCTCGGCGTCAGCCTCGACAGGCGCGGCAATGTCGAGGCCGACACGCTCGCCTACAAGTCGAGCATCGACAAGGTCTTCGCCTGTGGCGACATGCGCCGCGGCCAGTCGCTGGTGGTCTGGGCGATCCGCGAGGGCCGGCAGACGGCGCATGCGGTCGACGCCTATCTGATGGGTGAGACACTGCTGCCGCGCTAGAGCGGTTTCAGCGGCTTCGCTTAGGCTGTAAATGCGCTGGAGCCCGGGGCCCTAGGGCGTCTGTTCCTCGGGCTCGCTCGGCCTCTCTTTGGAGCTCCCGCGCGGCCAACTGAAATCATCGGCGCGCCCGGTCTGCGGTTGCGGGCTTTCGCCGACGATGAGCAGCTTATAATCCGCGCGCGGATTTTCCACGTCGATTTCGCGCTCGCCCTCTTCTCTCCGCGGCGCGGCGCCGGCAAGCGCCGCGTTCTCCGGCAGCGTCTGCGGGCCGGTCAGCGACAGCTCGACCTCGACCGGCCCGCGCAGGCCCCCGGGACCCGCCCCGGGGCCGAGATTGGTGAGCCCCGCCAATCCGCCGGCCTGCAGGTCGGCGCTGAGAACTTGCTCCACGAAGAAGGCCAACTTCATGTTCCCGGTGCCGGTCATGTGGATGCCATTGTCCGCTCTCAGCGTGCGGATCTTGCCATTGACGTCCGGTCCCACCGCGCTATAGCGCCCTTCCTCGTCGGCAAACCGCTCCCAGGTGTCGATGAATTGGCCGCCGGCGCGCTGGACCCGGGCCAGAAACACCTCGTTCAGATACGCCATGTCCTGGACGTAACCCTGCGGGCGCACGATCGGCAACCCGACCCAGTAGACCGGAACGCCCTTGTCGGAGAATTGGCGCAACAGGGCGTCAACGCGGGAAATATAGGCCTGCTCCCATTTTTCGCTCCGTGCCGGTTCCGATGATCCGTCCTCCATGCGCATCGCTTGACGGTCGTTGGAGCCGATCATGACCACCGCCAGGTCGACCTTCTCGCTCGCCAGAACCTCCGCCAGTGCGGCGCTCCAATCGTAATAATCGTCGCGCACGAGCCCCGAATTGGGCTTTGACCGCCCGAAAACCTCGATCGTCGGCGTTTCCGCGAACGTGACGGTGAGACCGGTGGCCAGACCGGCGGCGAAAGCATCGCCGAAGACATAGACCCGCTGCGCATTGGGGTCCTTGGACACGGCGAGCCGCTCAATGGTGGAGGAATCCCGCCGCGGTATGCGGCTTTCCGGCCGACGGAGGTTTGTGCGCGGGCGGCGCTCACGCGGGGGTCCGAAAAGAAAGTCGAAGAAATTAAGCGGCCCCCGGCTCTGCGCCTTGCGCAATAGGTCCGGTGCAGTAACAGGCTTGGTGACGGGAGGCTGCGCAAATGCGGGCTGGGCGAAGGCGGAGAGCGTCCATTCGCCCGTTTCGACGCCCGCCATCGCCAGCAATCCTGCGATGAATCCGATGAAACGCCGTCTTCCCGACATCTTCCTTGTGCCTCGCAAATCGTCACCCGCGGCCCGACAACAGAACGGCTTCCGGCGCTCCGCGGTTCCGCGCGGGGACTGCTGCCAATGATGCCATCGATTGCGCCCACGGCATAGCCATGGCTTGCAGGCAGCCGCTGCAATCGGCGCCGTTCGCCGACGGCAAGCGGCGCGCCTACGCAGAAGGCTGCGGGTGGCGACGGGCTCATTCGTCGGCGCTGGGCCGGTTCGCCATAAGGTCCAACAAACGGCAGCCAAACGGCACCCGGTTATCGCTGCACCTTGACGCCGAGCATCACGGTATTGGCGGCATAATCCTGACCGGCGTTCGTACTGACGAAGCGCAGATGCCGGGCATCGGCCGTCAGAATCATATGTCGGCTGAGCAAATAGGCCAGCCCGACGCCGACCTCATAGGTTTGCTCGACGAGATCGACGCCGACGAAATTGTTGCGCCTATGGATCAGCTCCGCATTCAAAGCGATCTTACGGCCGAACAAGTGCTCGATTTCGAATCCGGCGCTGCGGCCGACATAGCCGGCAGAACCGGCGAGCGTCGTCTCGCCGAACTTCGTTCCAGCTTCCAGCGACAGCCGGGTCAAGGCGCTCGCCTGCCAATCGAGCCCGGCATCGAGGGTCACGCCCTCAATGCGCGCCAAGGTCGGGTCGGCGGGCATCTGCACCCGGTAGCCGGCGCTCAGCTCGCCGCTCAGCTTCGAGCGGTTTGACATCTTGACGCCCACTGCCCCGCCATATCCCTCCGATCCACGCCGAAATCCGTTTGCATCGATGAGTTGGCGGTGGTCGCGGCGGTTGATGTCGGCCTCGGCGAACAGCGACGTCAGGGAAGACAGATCGTAGCTCGCGCGCAGGCCGCCGCCATATTCGGAATGATCGGACACGTTGGTGTCCACTGTCGACGTCGCGCCGCCCCGGTCCTCGGCGAAGTCGAGGCGCTTGGCGCCGGCTTTCAGAGACACGGCCAGACGATTGAATCTATGTGTTAATTCGGCCCCGACCGAGACGTCGTGATCGATGCTGCCGTCATTGGCAGTGAGCCCGTAACCGGCGTGCAGGGCAAGCGAGGTGCGGGAGTGAATGTCGAGGCGGGCGGCAGCGACCGCGTCAAAGAAGCCCTCAAGTTGATCGAAATCGCCCTCATAGGCGGTATCGCTTCCCCTCAGATCGACGCTCAGCGCGTGGCGCGTCCAGTCGGAGCGCACCGTCAGCGCCGGTGCGATGACCATGACGCTTCCGGCCCGCGCGCTGCCGGCTTCGCGGGCGACATTGTCGGTGTAGCCGCCCCTGAGCGCGATCGAGGGCAGGAACAGGAAACTCCCGCCGCGCAGGCCAAGCGGCTCGCCCGCTCCGTCTGGAAACCTCTCTTCGGCGCTTACGGTCAACGGTGCCGAAAGAATGCTGGCCGCCGCAGCGGCTGCCATGATATGTCCCGTGCGGCGTAGCGGGAACGCAGACATGACGCGACAAAAGCCTTATCGGGTGTTCGGCGGCACACCGATGGCGTGCCCGAGGAGGCTATGGGCTTCATGGTTAATAAGGCGTATACCTTGCAAGCGGCGCGGGGCGCGCTAAAGGGTACGGCGCAAGGTGCCGAGCGCGGGAAGAAAAGGCGCCACCGATTGGAGCGCCTGCGCGATGCGGGGGCCCGGCTGCGGGAGTTGAAGGCGTAACCGAGATGTCAGCCCGAAAAAGCCCGGATATCAAGCTTGTCGAGGCAGTTGACGCCGACGGCGAGGCGGAGCGTGACGGGACCCTGTCGTCGGCCCTCAGGACTCTGGAGGTGGAAGGACAAGGCCTCGCTGCGCTGCAGGCGGAACTGCGCGATGGTCTCGGCGCGCAGTTTGCCGAGGTCGCCGCGGTGATCCATGCGGCGAGCGGCCGCGTGATCGTCGCCGGCATGGGCAAGAGCGGTCATGTCGCCCGCAAGATCGCGGCGACATTGTCCTCGACCGGAACGCCGGCTTATTTCGTCCATCCGAGCGAGGCCAGCCATGGCGATCTCGGCATGATCAAGGCGGAGGATATCCTGCTGGTCCTCTCATGGTCGGGCGAAACCACGGAATTGTTGAATCTGATCGACTATTCGCGACGATTCGCCGTCCGCCTGATCGCCATGACCGCTAATTCGGACAGCGCGCTGGCGCGGGCCGCGGACATCGTGCTGGACCTGCCCAAGGCGGCGGAAGCTTGCCCGCACGGCCTCGCTCCGACCACCTCGACGCTGATACAGCTTGCCCTCGGCGACGCGCTCGCCGTCGCCCTGCTCGAGATGCGCGGCTTCACGGCCAGCGACTTCATGGCCATACACCCGGGCGGCCGCCTCGGTGCCAATCTCAAACTCGTCGCCGACATCATGCACACCGGCGACAGCCTGCCGCTGGTCCCGCCGGGCACGGTGATGGCCGAGGCGCTGGTCACGATGACGGAAAAGAGCCTCGGCTGCCTCGGCATTATCGGCGCCGACGGCCGATTGTTGGGCGTGATCACCGACGGCGATTTGCGCCGGCACATGCGGCCCGATCTGCCGGCCCTTCGGGTCGAGGAGATCATGACCCGCAGGCCGAAGACCGTGCCGCCGAACCTGCAGGTCGGCGCCGCGCTGGAGCTGCTCAACGCCGCGCGGATCACGGCCTTGTTCGTGGTCAAAGACGGGCGGCCGATCGGCGTCGTCCACGTGCACGATTTCCTCAGGACCGGCGTCGCTTGATCGCTCTTGCAGCGAGCCGACGCCGTGGAAGGTGCCCGCGGTGACGGCGCCGACCTGCGACCTTCTCATCATCGGCGGCGGCATCAACGGCGCGGCCGTGGCGCGTGATGCCGCCGGACGCGGCCTCAAGGTAGTGCTCGCCGAACGCGGCGACTATGCCTGCGCCACTTCGTCGGCCTCCTCCAAGATGATCCATGGCGGACTGCGCTATCTCGAACAATACGACTTCGGCCTCGTGCGGGAGTCCTTGCGCGAGCGCGCGATCATGCTGCGTCTGGCGCCGCATCTCGTGCGCCCCATGCGCTTTCTTGTCCCGGTCTACCGCGATTCCCGCCATCCCGCGTGGCTGATGCGGCTCGGCCTTGCCGTCTATGACATGCTCGGCGGCAGCCGATCCCTGGCGAGAAGCGGTCGCCTGCCGCAACGCGAGATCGCTGTTTTGCCGCGCCTGACCGTCGACGGCCTCACCGCGGTGCTGCACTACACGGACTGCCAGGTCGACGATGCGCGCCTTGTCCTGGCCACCCTTCTCGATGCCCGCGCCCGCGGCGCCGACATCGCCAACCGCCGCGAGGTGCTGTCGATCGAGCCGCGTGCCGATGGCTATTCCGTCGAACTCGGGGAATCGGGCGGAACTCGGATTTGGAACGCCCGCTTCGTGGTCAATGCGGCCGGCCCCTGGGTCAACCGCGTCATCGATCTGTGCCCCACTCCGCTGGCGCGGCGGCCGCTTTGCCTGGTGCGCGGCAGCCACATCCTGCTGCCCATGCCCTCGCCGCGCCAGGAGGATGCCTTCACGCTGCAAAATGTCGATGGCCGCTTCGTCTTTATCAGCCCGTGGCTCGACCCCGGCCATCTGATGATCGGCACCACCGACGTGCCGCAGACCGGAGATCCTGGCAGCGCGCGCTGTTCGGACGAGGAGCGCGACTACCTGCTTAAGGTCTATAACCGCTTTTTCGCCGGTCCGGGAGGGGCGGCGGCGCTAGGCGATATCGTGTGGTCGTTCGCCGGCGTCCGGGCCCTTGCCGATGACGGCAGACGGGACCTCAGCAAGATCACGCGCGAGGTTAAGATCGTCTCGCAACGGCAAGGCGCCGGAGGCTTCCTGACCATCTATGGCGGCAAGCTCACGACCCATCGGTCGACGGCGGAAAGGGTCATGCGCCGGCTGGCGCGGATGGGCTGCCGGAGCGGACGATCATGGACCCGGAACAGCCCCCTCGTCGGCGGCCGGATGAGCCGGGCCGAGCTTGAGGATCTGGCGCGCTCGGCGCCGGCGAGCCTGCATCCGGCGACCGCAAGGCGCTGGGTTGCCACCTATGGGGATGTCGCAGCCGAGCTTTTCGAAACGGTCCGCGGCGACCCGCGAAAGGCGCTGGGCGTCGCGCCTTGCATTCCCGTGGCCGAACTCGAACACGCGGTTTCGCGCGAGGATGCGCGCACGGCCGAGGATTTTCTTTATCGGCGCACCAGGCTGTTCCTGTCCCTCGACCCGCCCCTGCGCCGCGCCGTCGATGCCTGGTTTGCCCGCCCGTGAGGGCGGACGTTCGAGGCGCGTGCTCGGCCGCGATAGGTCCAAGCCGGGGCGATCGGCCTCCCCATCTTGCGTTTGCCGCCCATCGCCGAATCAACCTTGCGCTCTGTTCGGGCCGCAGCCGTCTTGGACCGCCGCACCCGCATCGATTCTGCCGGGTCGCGCGGAGCCCGGTGCGCTCTTAGCGATCAAGTATTACCCATGAAGTCTTAGTTGGACCGCGGAAGAGCACTCGCGCGAATGGGCCTCAACGGGCCATTATCTTTACGGATCAATAGGATATTTAGATATCCTCAAACTCTTGTTAAGTACTGTCACGCTTCTGCAACACATTGGGTTCATTAGCGGACGAACTGAAAATAAGACCTTTTCAAGGCACGCGCCCTTGCATAGCATGAGAATCAGCGGCGAGGTGCAGGGTACGAGGCAATGAATTGTCCAAAAAACAGGGGTGGGGGTGAGGAACATGCGGACACGTACATGCCTCATAGGACAAAGCAATTTGTTCAAGGCCGGTCTGAAAAGGCTGTTTATGCACACGCCTTTCGAGGTCGCCGAAGAGAAGGATACGGTTCGCGAATCGCACGATTTGTCATGGGATGAGGGACTTTTCCTAATCGACAAACCGAACGATATCCGTGAGATCGAGGACGATATTGCAATCCTGAAGCAGTCCGCCCACGGCCGCCGGGTCGTCCTCCTGGCCGAATCAATGGAGACGGATCAGCTTGCATTGAGCTTCGCCGCCGGGGTGGACGGTTACCTTCTCGAGGAAATCTCGCCCGAAGCGCTGCTGGAATCGCTGGCTTTGGTGATGTTGGGCGAGAAAGTGTTTCCGAGCCGGCTTGCGGTTCTGCTCTGCGGCAAGAACTGGGCCATGCCTCGTCCCAATCACCGTTTGCCCGCGGACGGGCACCTGTCGGAACGCGAGCTGGAGATCGTTCGACACCTGACCGAAGGCCTGCCCAACAAGGTTATCGCGAATGAGCTGTTGATAACCGAGGCGACGGTGAAGGTGCACGTCAAGACGATTTTGAAGAAGCTGGGCGTGGCGAACCGGACCCAGGTCGCGATCTGGGCGGTTCACAACGGGCTGGCCATTCTGCCCGAAGCGCTGACCGCCAAGGCCAGGTCGGAAACTCCCCGCTCGGCGGCATAGGGGCGTTAAAAAAGTTCAGACCGCCCGGCTTGGCCCGGGCGGTCTGACCATTTTGCGTGCGATCTCAGTTGCCGTTCATCAGATAAACCATGGTGGTCCATTGATCGATGGAGCCATTGCCGAGGCTGGTCGGCTGGCCGTAGATGACGCTGCTGGTCCAGCTATCTATGGCGACGCGCGTTGCCGAGGTCTCGAGATATTGCGGGTAGGACCCGTCGCTGCTGCCGAGAAAATAGGCATTGAAGACGCCCGATGCGGAACCGTCATCGAGGCCGCGCCCGCGATAGCCGGGCAGGATCGCTCCGGCGGCGTCGGTGACGATGGCGGAATGTCCCGGCCCGCGCCGCACGCTCAAGAGGCTCCCATCGAGGTCCCTCAGCAGCACGTCCGGCGTCAGCCCGAACAGTTTCCTGTCGATGATGGCCTGCCGGCCGGCGGTGCTTATTCCGACGCTGCCCTCCGAGTTGCGGAAAGCAAACGGCCTGCTTCCCATCTGTGCCTCGGCAACGGTCGGAAGCAGGCCGGCAATCACGAGCCCTCCGGCCAGGAGGAGCTTGGTCCATCTGTGCATGACGCGAATCTCCAAACGCTACCGCAAGCGGCGGGGTCGCCGCAGCCGGCATTCATTGGTGATCCTGCTTTCAGATGGGTTAATCTTCAATAGAAAGCGGTATCCTTACCTCCTTTTTGTCTAGTCGATGGCTAATTGGGTATCGGCGGTGGGCCTGGGAAACTCCAGTGTCGCGGCAAACACCGCCGCGTCGGTCCGGTTTCGCGAGCCGAGCTTTTCGACGATGCGGCGCACATGCACCTTGGTCATCGCAATGCTTATTCCCAGCTGGTCCGCGATGACCTGATTGCTGCGCCCTCGGCCCAGCTCGGCCAGGACCTGCAGGTCGCGGCTCGAAAGGCTGTTCAGGCGGGACAGGCGCGGATCCAACCCCTTTCGGCTTTCGGCAACGCTCATTCGCGGCATGACGCTGAGCCCGTGCGCGCTCAACGGCACCAGGCTCGGCAGCCTCAGCAAGGTCTCGTCGGTCAGAACGAATGCGTCCGCGGCCGCCAGTTTGCTGCGATGGCAGCAAAACGACTCGCGCTGAACCGCCAGGATCACCGGCGCCGTTGCCGGATCCCTTGACCGATCGAAACCGTTCAATGTCCGCCGTTTCTGAAACGCCCGCGGGCTGGCGACGACCGCCGCGTAGCCGAGATCCGGCCAAGAGCCGCGGCTCACGTCGCGGTCGTCGAAAACAACGACCTCGTAGCGGCCCATGATCCTCAGAATGCGCGCCACGGTGTGGATCAGCGATGCGTCCTCCATGGCGATGCCAACGGTGTTGATATCCGGCAAATCTTCCATTCGGCGAAACATCTCGATGTGCTCGCTCTATTTGTCTTTCATCTTCTGCCGCCTTGTCCTTCGTCGACTGCCGCCGCCCCGACAAAACGCTGACACACGCGGTGCGGCGTACGTCCACCTGTAGGCCAGCAGCAAGACGAATCAGAACCAAGATCGCCTCATCATATTTGACCTAAAAGAGTTTTTTAAGGGCATCAAATGAATGAGGCATAGTCTATTTGAGGGTAATCCCTTATATTTTTATTGATACTAAATGATAGTTCTTGGTCACAAGGTCGTAATACTAAATAGTCAGGTACACATAATGGATATCTATACTACTCTTTATTTCCGTATTACACTCCTTCGTGCCCGCCTATAATTGCCGTGATTCGCCGCTTGGGCTGCCAAGCGGGAAAGTGACAATCAAACAGGGATTTCAGGCGAATGCATAAGTCCCTTTATAAAGCCCTTCTAGCAGCGGGCATGGTGGGATTGACGGGCTGCGCGGCTATTCCTCCGAGCATCGATTCGCCGGGCGTCAAGCCGGCCTACAGCTATGCGGTGACCGACAACGACACGCCCTACAGCCAGTGCCTGGCGTCGCTCGCCGGCATGGGCGTCAAATCGGCGCGCCTGCCGGTGTTCTCGGTCGGCGAGATCGCCGACAAGACCGGCCAGATCGACCCCGAGAACAACTCCCGCGCGCTCAGCCAGGGGGTCTCGGAGATGGTCATCAGCGCGCTCTATAAGACGCGCAAGGCATCCTTGGTGGAGCGGCTCGACCTGCGCATTCCGCTGGCCGAGGTGAAGCTCGCCGAGCAGAAAAAGCTGTCGCGCCCCGAGAGCGCCTATGGCCGGCTGCCGGCCAGCGACTTCATCCTCGTCGGCGCCCTGACCGAGCTGAACCACAACATCGTGTCGGGCGGCGCGCAGCTTTTCATCCAGGGCACGGGTGGCGGCATGCGCACGGTCGTCATCAACGTGGCGATGGACCTGCGCGTGATCGACGCGCGCAATTTCCAGATCCGCTACGTCTCCAGCCTGCAGAAACAGATTTACGGATACGAGGTTGAAGCCAACGTGTTCCGCTTCTTTGGCAACACCCTCATCGAGTTCGATGCCGGTGCGGTTCGCAACGAGCCGCTGCAACTTGGCGTGCGATCCGTCGCCGAAATGGCCGTTTACCAGATCATGACGGATTTCCTTGGTCTCCCGAAGGAGGAGGGCTGCGCCCTCGTGGAGAACAGGTTCATGGCATCGTACCTGAAGCTGCAGCCCAATACTGAAGAAGGAGCGAAATAATGTACAGATGTAGAAACGCGCTCCTCTCGGCGACAGCCGCGGCTGCGCTGATGGGGGCAACGGCGCCGGGGGCTTCGGCCTTTGACGTGGTCGATTGGGAATGGTTCAAGAGGGTCGATGAACTCATCACCATCAACGTGACCATCACCAAGGAACAGTCGCCGACCGGTTTCGTCGAGATGCAAAAGCTGCAGATGTTCTTCGGCGACGTGACCGCCACGGCGACCATGACGGACATCGAGAACATTCCGCCGGCTGGGGGTGGCTTCAGCGGTGACTTCGACGAAACCTTCGTTTTCGAAGAGGGAGAGCTTGGTGTTCTCACTTACGACGACACGGCTGATCCTGACGCGATCGACCCGGCCGGCCCGTTCGAGCAGAACGGGGTGAGCCTGGAGATCTTGGGCGGCACGGTAGATGAAGGCGCTGATGAGCTCACGCCGTCCATCCGCGTCTTTGGTACGCTGGGCGAAGATGGCGTGCTCGACGCCTTCGACCTGCCGAAGGTGGTGAACATCGCCACGGCGGTGGGCAACAACCAGCAGATCTGGGCCAATGTGCCGATGGAACTGCACGACGCGCAGATCCTGGGCGGACACATCACTCCCGTCGATGGCGCGGGTGAAGATCCCAATGCGTTGGCTTTCCTGATCGGGGCCGTGTTGCTCACGGAGGTCGACGACGAGTTCGATGGCATCAATGTCCACACCGACATTGCGGCTCTGACCATACTCGGGGCGGCCACCGGCTTCATCGGGTCCGCCCAGATCTCGGCGACGGCCACCGTGTCGGGCATCTTGCAGGCCTATGTGGAGAACGCCGCGACGGCGGTCGGCAACAATGCGTCCTACACGGTCGAGTCGGATAATGAAGAGAACCAGTACTTTCTCGCCGACCTGACGCAGGTGGCCATCGCGGACGTTTCGGCGACCGCGTCGGCAACCGACATCACGATCGAGAACTATGCCAACTTCGGCGAAAACTGCTTCGGCGGTGCTTGCGAAGAAGGCCTGCTGATCAAGCCGATCGTCTCCAACGTGGCGACGGCGGTGGGCAACAACCTGAACATCCGGGTTGGGCCGCCGCCTGAGATCCTCCCGGATTAATTTCTCACCCACCTTGGGGAGGCGGGAAACCGCCTCCCCCCATTTTCGTAAAGGAGCAACCAGATGACGCCACTCAGCAAGTTAGCGGTCCTCGCCGGGCTCTTGGGCGCCGGCGTTCTCGGCCTCGTGACGCCCACGCCCGCCGCCGCGCAAGGCGCGCTGATGGGCAACAGCCCCTGGGGCTTCAGCCAGGGGGCGAGCCGCGCCAGCATCGCGGCCCTGATCGAAAGCAAGCAAAGCAGCTCCTCGTCGAGTTCGGCGAGCAGCGCCGCGGGCGGCAGCGGAGCCGAGGGCAGCTTCTGCGGCGGCAGCGGCGGCACCGCGGCTGCGACGGCGAACTACACCTGCATCATTCTCGAGGAAAATGCCACTGCGAGCATCAACCTCGGGCAGACCAGCGCCGGCGGTCAGTCGGCCCAGTCGCAGACGGCGACGGGCGGCACCAGTTTTTCGACCCTCCCGTCGGGCGACCCTGCGGCAACGGGGGGCGGCGGCAACGAGCCCAGCCTTTCCGATGTCCTGGAAGGCATGAGCAACCATTAGAGCAGAATCCCTTCAGATCGAAGCACCGCAGCTTTGACCCCCACCTGGCCTCCCCCTTTCAGGGGGAGGAATGATCGCAGCGCATCAATGACTTGTTCCCTCCCCCAGTAAGGG
>JAUYJB010000023.1 GCA_030688605.1 Hyphomicrobiales bacterium | reverse complement strand
TCTTGCAAAATTCAAGGGTTAGCCTCGCTCCACTCGGCTAACACCCTGATTTTGCTTTCTCCCCCACAAGGGGGGAGAAGGTAATTGTGGCTTCAGGCCATCGCCTTTTGCAGGTTCTCGTCAATGGCGTCGAGGAAGCCGGTGGTCGTCAGCCATTTCTGTTCCGGCCCGATCAACAGCGCCAGATCCTTGGTCATCTTGCCGGATTCGATCGTCGCCACGGTGACCTTTTCCAGCGTCGAAGCGAACTTGGCGAGCTGAGCGTTGCGGTCGAGCTTGGCGCGGTGGGCAAGCCCCCGGGTCCAGGCGAAGATCGAGGCGGTGGAGTTGGTCGAGGTCTCCTCGCCCCTCTGGTGGGCGCGGTAGTGGCGCGTCACGGTGCCGTGGGCGGCCTCCGCCTCGACGGTCTTGCCGTCCGGCGTCATCAGAACTGAGGTCATCAGGCCGAGCGAGCCGAAGCCCTGGGCGATCGTGTCCGACTGCACGTCGCCGTCATAGTTCTTGCACGCCCACAGATAGCCGCCCGACCATTTCATGGCGGCGGCCACCATGTCGTCGATCAGCCGGTGCTCGTAGGTGAGCTGCCTATTGTCGAAGGCCTCCTTGAACTCGGCGTCGAAGACCTCCTGGAAGATGTCCTTGAAGCGCCCGTCATAGACCTTGAGGATGGTGTTCTTGGTCGATAGGTAGACCGGCAGGCCCCGGTCGAGGCCGTAATTGAAGGTGGCGCGGGCGAAATCGCGGATCGAATCGTCGAGATTGTACATCGCCATCACCACGCCGGCGCCCGGCGCGTCGAACACCTCGCGCTCGATCTCCTTGCCGTCCGCCCCGGTGAACTTGATGGTCAGCTTGCCCTTGCCGGGAAAGATGAAGTCGGTGGCGCGGTACTGGTCGCCGAAGGCGTGACGGCCGATAACGATGGGCTTCGTCCAGCCGGGCACCAGCCGCGGCACGTTCTTGCAGATGATCGGCTCGCGGAAGATGACGCCGCCCAGGATGTTGCGGATCGTGCCGTTCGGGGAGCGGTACATGCGCTTGAGGCCGAACTCCTCGACCCTGGCCTCGTCTGGCGTGATGGTCGCGCACTTGACGCCGACGCCGTATTGCTTGATGGCATTGGCGGCGTCGACCGTCACCTGATCCTCGGTCTCGTCGCGGCGCTCGATGCCGAGGTCGTAGTATTTCAGGTCGATGTCGAGATAGGGGTGAATCAGCTTGTCCCTGATATAGTGCCAGATGATCCGGGTCATCTCGTCGCCGTCGAGCTCGACGACCGGGTTGTCGACCTTGATCTTCGCCATCGGTTGACCTCGTCCGTGATTGTCTTAAGGAAGGCGCGCCGAACGAGCGCGCGCCCCCTATAGCATCGCGATGCTGCGCTGCAAAGTGAGGCAAATCGCGCAAGGCAGGCCAGCGGCTTGGCGGGGCGCGCGGGCGACGAGATAACAGGCAGGCCATGGCCGGAACCGACCACACGCGCAAGGCAGAGCCGACGGGCCCCGCGATCGTGCTGGTCTGCCCGCAGCTCGGCGAGAATATCGGCACGGCGGCGCGCGCCATGGCCAATTTCGGCCTTGCCGACCTGCGCCTCGTCAATCCGCGCGACGGATGGCCGAACAAGGCGGCGCGCAAGGCGGCCTCCGGCGCCGATTTCGTCATCGACGCGGCGCGCGTCCTGCCGACGCTGGCCGAGGCGATCGCCGATCTGAATTTCGTCTTCGCCACCACCGCGAGGCCGCGCGACCTGGCCAAGCCGGTGGTGACGGCGGAAGCCGCCGCCCGGGCGACGGTGGCGCGGACGGCCGCCGGGCAGACGGTCGGCATCCTGTTCGGCCGCGAGCGCTGGGGGCTCGAGAACGACGAGGTCTCGCTTGCCGACGAGTTCGTGACCTTTCCCGCCCATCCGGGCTTTGCCTCCTTCAACCTCGCCCAGGCGGTGCTTCTCATCGGCTATGAATGGTTCAAGGCGGCGGGCCTGGCCGACATCGACCTAGACAGCTTTTCCCGCAAGCAGCCGCCGGCAAGCCGCGCCGACCTCATCGCGCTTTTCGAGCATCTGGAGCGGGCGCTCGATAAGGCCGGCTTCCTGCACCCGCCGGAAAAGCGGCCCGCCATGGTGCGCAATTTGCGCGCCATGCTGCACCGCGCCCGGCTCAGCGCGCAGGAGGTGCGCAGCCTGCGCGGCGTCATCAAGGCGCTCGCCGGCGAGAAGGGCGGGCCGGGCAAGGGCGGGAGGCCATGATGCCGGCGGGCGGCGGCAATCCCTTGCTGATCTTCGATTCCGGCGTCGGCGGGCTGACGGTGCTCGCCGAGATCCGCCGCGCCATCCCCGGCGCAAGCCTCGTCTATGTCGCCGACAATGCCGGTTTTCCCTATGGCGCCTGGGAGGAAGCGGCGCTCACCGGGCATGTCGTGGAGCTGTTCGAGGGGCTGATCGGGCGGTTTTCGCCGCGACTTTGCGTGATTGCCTGCAACACCGCCTCGACCCTGGTGCTGGCGCGCCTGAGGGCGCGGTTCGTCGTGCCCTTTGTCGGCACCGTGCCGGCGATCAAGCCGGCGGCCGAGCGCACCACGACAGGGCTCGTCTCGGTGCTGGCGACGCCGGCCACGGTCGAACGCGACTATACCAGGGGGCTGATCGGCAAATACGCTTACCAATGCCGCGTCACCCTGGTCGGCGCGGAGAGGCTTGCCGCCCTTGCCGAGGCGAAGCTTGCCGGCGCGCCCGTCGACAGGGCAGTGCTCAGCGCCGAGATCGCGCCCGCCTTCGTCGAAGAGCAGGGCAAGCGCACCGATACGGTCGTTCTCGCCTGCACCCATTACCCGCTGCTCATGGACGAATTGCAGGCCGCGGCACCCTGGCCGGTCGCGTGGCTGAACCCGGCCGACGCTATCGCCCGGCGTGCCGCCGAGCTGTGGCCGGCGGACGCAGCGCCTGCCGCCGGCCCGGGGCCGGACCTGGCGCTGTTCACCGCGCCGGAAAGGGTGTCCGCCGCTTTACGCGCGGCGCTCGCCACCTACGGCCTTAGGGAAATCGCGCCGGCGCCGGCCAAAGATTGACACCGAGGCCCAAGAGCGTGTAGGGACAGGGCCGCTAGGGCGGGCCGGAAATTCATCCAGCGGCCCGCCTCGGCATTCGACGCACCCGTGGCGCCGCGGTTGAGCCTTGACCGAGGCGCCTGTCGTCCCCGAAGGGGAACAGGAGGGCGCGTCTCTCTGGCATGAGCGATGAGGAGAGACCGCGATGAGCAAGCGCGTTTCCGCGAAATACAAGATCGACCGGCGCATGGGCCAGAACGTCTGGGGCCGTGCGAAAAGCCCGGTCAACCGGCGCGAATACGGCCCCGGCGAACACGGTCAGCGGCGCCGCGGCCGGCTTTCCGACTATGGCGTTCAGCTTCGCGCCAAGCAGAAGCTGAAAGGCTATTACGGCAACATCACCGAGAAGCAGTTCAAGCGCATCTATCAGGACGCGGTGCGGCAGAAGGGCGACACGCTGGAAAACCTCATCGGGCTTCTGGAGCGCCGGCTCGACGCCGTCGTCTACCGCTCCAAGTTCGTGCCCACCGTCTTCGCGGCGCGCCAGTTCGTCAATCACGGCCATGTCAGGGTCAATGGCCGGCGCGTCAACATTCCGAGCTTCCGCTGCGCGGTCGGCGACGTGGTCGAACTGCGCGACAAGTCGCGCGACATGGCCCTGGTGCTCGAAGCAATCCAGAGCCCCGAACGCGACGTGCCGGACTATATCGACGTCGACCACAAGAAGATGACCGCCAAGCTGGCGCGCATTCCGGGCCTCGGCGAAGTGCCCTATGCGGTGCAGATGGAGCCGCACCTGGTCGTCGAATATTATTCGCGATAGTCGCATCGGCTCGCCGGCGAGCGGGTCGAATCGCGCTCGATCAAGTTCCATCTCGGCATATGCGGTGCCGGCGACGCACTTGCGCGCCGCCGTTTCCGCGCCGGTAAAGTAAACGATCGATGCACTTACTGTTGCCGCAGGGAATTTTCTGCTTGGTCTTCCGTAGTTGGCGCTTCTTATTTTTATTCTAATGTATAACCCAGCCATAGAACAGCCTTGCCAACGCTCTAAACTGTTTGTCTAATAACCCAGATTGGGGAGTCCAGTCCTCGAAGGTGGGTGCGACGATGCACGTCCGGCCAACTAAGCGGATGCGGTAGCTTCCCATATCGAGACGGCGGGGCGGCGGCGTCCCGAGCGACGGGTCGCTGCCATCTCAGAGGCCTCGCTGGACGCTGCGCAGGCCCGCGCGCGCAGCGCCGATCATCGCCAAATTCGCGCTTGGGCACGTCGATCGACCGGGACCGGGAAGGCGCGGAATTTGAGCTGAGTTGGAACGGACCCAAGGAAGTTCAGTAAATCCAATAGGGAGGACTGATATTATGAGAGCTTGGCTTATGCGCCGCATACCTGCGTCCTTGTCGGCCGCCGCGACCCTGGTGGCCGCACTGTCGATGATGTCTTTTGGAGCGCTCTGGCTGCCTGCGGTCGCGCAGGAAGGTGCGCAGGCGGCCAACGAGGAGGAAGGCCACGCCCACGACGCGGGCGATATCTGGGCCATCGGGCAGGGCGGCCTCCTCTATGACAACTGGTACGCGGTCACCGCGGCCGACGCACCTAAGGATACTCATTTGGCCTATCCCGCAGAGGGCAAGCAGAAGGGGGCTGCCACATGGCGGTGCAAGGAATGCCATGGCTGGGACTATAAGGGCGCGGACGGCGCCTATGGCAAAGGCTCCCACTTTTCCGGCATCAAGGGCGTGACGGGCGTCGCCGGCATGGAGCCGGAGAAGATCCATGAGATCATCATGAACGAGACGCACGGCTTCACCGAGCAGACCATGCCCCACACGGCGATGGAAAAGCTGGCGCTCTTCCTGAGCAAGGGGCAGATCGACATGGACCGGTACATCGACCGCGAAACCAAGAAAGCGCGCGGCAATCCGCTCCGCGGCGCCGCCTTCTTCCAAACCAT
Organism: Hyphomicrobiales bacterium; assembly: GCA_030688605.1. Taxonomy (NCBI): domain Bacteria; kingdom Pseudomonadati; phylum Pseudomonadota; class Alphaproteobacteria; order Hyphomicrobiales; species Hyphomicrobiales bacterium. The sequence continues at coordinate 3,636 of JAUYJB010000023.1, read as the reverse complement.
CTGCGCGGTGTGCCACGGCGCTGACGGGAAGGCCATGAACTTCGGCAGTGAGCAGGAGCCGGAATATGTCGGAACCATCGGGTCCGACAATCCCTGGGAGGCGCTGCACAAGATCCGCTTCGGCCAGCCCGGCGTGGGCATGGTCTCGATGATGGTTCTGGACGTCAATGATCAGGTGGACATTCTGTCTTACATGCAGACGTTGCCCACCGAATAGGGCGGCAATTTCTCGCTTCGAAATCGCCGGCACCTTCGGGTGTCGGCGATTTTTTCATCACCCTTGCGGCAGGCGCGGCGCGCGGCCGGCGCGGCGGCAGATGACGATGCCGGCGAGCACCAGCACGGCGCCGGCGATCTGCAGCGGGCCGAGATGCTCGCCGAACAGAAACCAGGCAAGCCCCGCCGCCACCACCGGCTGCACCAGCAGCGCCACCGAGGAGAATGCCACCGGCACGTGGCGTAGCGCATAGGCGATCATGTTCTGCCCGCCGGCCTGGCAGATCAGCGCCAGCGCGACCAGCACCAGCCAGCCGGTGAGCGTGGCGGCGAACAGCACCTCGCCGGAGACGAGCGACAGCGGCAGCAGCATGAGGGCGGATAGCCCGCTCGAGACGGTCATGATACGGGCCGTCGAATGGGTGCGCCGCAGGCGGCCGATGCTCATCAGATAACCGGCGTAGACGATGGCCGTGAACAGGCCGAGCGCGTCGCCGGCAAGGTTGCCGGCAGCGAGCGCCGAGCCGCCGCCGACGAGCGCCGTGACGCCGCCGATCGACAGGATGAGCCCGGCGAGAAACGCCGCCGTGACCCGCTCGTTGAAAATCAGCCAGCTTGCCAGCGTCACGAAGATCGGCGCGACATTGGCGAGCAGCGTCGCGTTGGCGACCGAGGTCAGCTTGATCGACCAGTGCCAGGAGGCGAGGTCGGCGGCGAAGAAAGCGCCAGCGAGCAGGAACAGCGGCCAATCGGAGCGCGGCACGGGCGACGTTTCGGCGCGGCGCCCGCGGCCACGCGGCTGGCTCATCAACAACAGAAACGGCACCGCCAGGGCGAGGCGGTAAAACGCCGTCGGGATCGGCCCCACCTCGCTCAAGCGCACCAGGATCGGCGCAAATGCAATGGCCACCGCGCCGGCGATCAGCGCGGCGAAGGGAACGAACGCCGTCGCGCGATCGCGAGCCGTCATAGCGAAAGTATTAGCTTCAAGAACGCTGGACGTCGACAACGGCGACGAAATCGGTGAGCAGCCGCTCCTCCAGCGTCAAATTGCGGATCGAGCCGTCGGCCGGATCGCTGACGATCAGGTCGCTGACGAACAGCTGCCCATCGGCATCGATGCTCCAGCGCATCTCGGTGAGCACGGTGGCGTGACCGAGGGTGCCGACGATCAGGGGCCGATTTTCAGCCAGCGCCTGCGCCGCCAGCTTGGGAAGCTCGATGTGATGCAGGGTCAGGCGCTGGCCGCTGGCCCGGAAGCGGCGGCCGCGATTGTCGACCCAGCTGCGGTTGATGTCGCGCATGACATCGTCCACATGGCGCGGCACGTCGACGATCCGCCCCCAGACCTCCTCGACGATACGCTCCTGGCTCGTCGGGTGGCCGTAATATCCGAAGATCATCGACAGGGAGGCAGCCCAGCACCACTGGGCGCGGTTCTGGCGCTGGGTCGTCTGCGCGTGCATCTGGGCATACAAACGCGAACGGCACCAGCGGGTGCCGTCGGAAAGGGTGCAGATCTGCGCGGTTTTGCCAGCACGGGACACCCCCGCCACGGCCAACGCGGCCGCGCCAGATAGAATTAGTTTCCGCCGATCAAAATACACCACTGTCCCGCGTCCGCCTCACGAGAACTACGCGAGGTAGAATAGGCGCGATAGCCGGCGCTGGCAACGATGAAATGCCGTCCTCAAGCCTGCGCGACATTGTGCTGCGGAACGCCCTTCTCGGCGAGAAGGGCGGCGATCTCGCCGCTCTGGAACATTTCGCGGACGATATCGCAGCCGCCGATGAATTCGCCCTTCACATAGAGCTGCGGAATGGTCGGCCAGTTGCTGTACTCCTTGACGCCCTGGCGCAATTCGTCGGAAGCGAGCACGTTCACGTCCTTGTAGTCGACGCCGAGATAGTTGAGGATCTGCACCAGCTGGCCGGAAAAGCCGCACTGTGGGAACTCCTTGGTGCCCTTCATGAACAGCACCACGTCGGAGCTCTTGACCTCGCCGTCGATCCACTTGGCAATTTTGCTCATCTTGACTGTCCCTTTCGTTCCGCCGGGTTCAAGGTCCGGCGAGCGGTGGCGGGTTAGATAGCGCAGGCGGCCCTATCCTGTCCATGGCCTGCGGGCGGCACGCACCAAATGTCGATTGCGCCCTGGCTTATTGAGCGTGATCTTTTCGGAAAACCGGTTCCCGCTTTTCCGGATCACGCTCTAAGGCCTGTTGAGATTCGGGATTCCATCTCGATCTTGTTTGTGATTCAAGCTTGGGATGGAACGATTCGTGCTGACGGACGCCCAATGGGCGAAAATGGAGCCGCATTGCCTGGGCAAGCCGACGGACCCCGGGCGAAGCGGCAGCGACAACCGGCGCTTCGTGGAGGCGGTGCTGTGGGTGGTGCGCACGGGCAGCCCCTGGCGCGACCTGCCCGCCGTCTTCGGCAAATGGAACACAGTCTTCAAGCGATACCGCGATTGGGTGAAAGCCGGTGTTTTCGTTCGGCTTTTCGAAGCGTGCTCGGATGAGCCGGACATGGAGTACGCCATGGTCGATGCCACCATCGTCAAGGTCCACCGCCACGGCCAGGGCGCAAAAGGGGGACTCAAAGCCAGGCCATAGGCCGCTCCAAGGGCGGCATGACCACCAAGATCCTTGCCCTCACCGACGCGCTCGGCAACCTCGTGCGCTTCGAACTGCTGCCCGGCCACCGCTTCGACACGCTCGGCGTGCCGCCCCTCCTTAAGGGCGTCTCTTTCGATGCGCTGATCGCCGACAAGGCCTTCGACAGCGATGCCATCATCGCCGACCTCAACGAGCGCGGCGCCAAGGTCGTCATCTCCCAGCACCCGCGCCGAACCAAGCCCAACCCTTTCGATGCCGAGATGTACAAATGGCGTCATCTGATCGAAAACTTCTTCTGCAAACTCAAGGAGTTCAAGCGCATCGCCATGCGCGCCGACAAAACCGACGAGAGCTTCAAAGCCATCATCCATCTCGCCGCCGCCGTCATCAACTCACGATGAATCTCAACAGGCCTTAGATTGTCCTGTCGAGCCTGAGCCAGGCCCAGAAGGCGAAGCAGCCGGCAATCTCGGCGACCGCGGCGCCTGCGTAGGCGAGGATCGAGGCTATCGCGGTCCGCCCGACAGGGTGGCCGGCTTCAGTTCGTCTTCGCGGCCTGGTGGCTGTGCGGATGGTCGCCGAATTCGTCGTGCAGGAGCTGGTCATGGGTCGTGAAATGGACCATGAACCAGTCGTTCAGATGCTGCACCAGAAGCTGCTCGAAGCGCAGATAGGAGCCGTGGCGATAGGTCTCCATGATGTGCCGCAGCTCGTCGAGCAGGCGCTCATGATCCTGTTTGTGGGCTTCGTAATGGGAGTAGGACTTTTCCTCCATGAAGCGCTCGTCGAGCGCGAAGTG
>JAUYJB010000022.1 GCA_030688605.1 Hyphomicrobiales bacterium | reverse complement strand
GGTGGTGCTGGACAGCCCTATGCCCGGCCTCTACGAACACGACGGTGATGAAGGCTGGCAGCCGTTCCGCCCCTTCACCTCGCGCCTCAACCGCGACATGCGCGATCCCAACCTGAAGTTCGTCGACCTCGACGGCGACGGCCACGCCGACGTGCTGATCAGCGAAGACGAAGCTTTCGTCTGGCACGCGTCGCTGGCCGAGCAGGGTTTCGGGCCCGCCCGCCGCGTCCACCAGGTGCTGGATGAGGAAAAAGGTCCCCGCCTGGTCTTCGCCGATGGCACCGACTCGATATATCTCGCAGACCTCAGCGGTGACGGCCTCACCGATCTGGTGCGCATCCGAAATGGCGAGGTCTGCTACTGGCCTAACCTTGGCTACGCCCGCTTCGGCGCCAAGGTCACCATGGACAATGCGCCCTATTTCGATAACCCGGACCAGTTCGACCATAGCCGCATCCGGCTGGCCGACATCGACGGCAGCGGCACCACCGACATCATTTACCTGCACCGCGACGGCGTACGCCTCTACTTCAACCAGTCCGGCAACAGTTGGAGCGCATCGCAAGCGCTGCGCGTGTTCCCCGGCGTAGACGACATCGTTTCCATCGTCCCCACCGACCTGCTCGGTAACGGCACCGCCTGCCTTGTCTGGTCATCGCCCTTGCCGGGCGATGCGCGGCGGCAAATGCGCTATGTGAATCTCATGGGAGAGCGAAAACCTCATCTTCTGGTCAGGACCGTCAACAACCTCGGTGCCGAAACCCGAGTGCAGTATGCGCCCTCGACAAAGTTCTATCTTCAGGACAAACGGGACGGTAAGCCCTGGATTACACGCTTGCCGTTTCCTGTTCACGTGGTCGAGACGGTCGAGACCTACGATCACATCAGCCGTAATCGCTTCGTCACTCGCTATGCCTACCACCACGGCTACTTTGACGGCGAAGAGCGCGAGTTCCGCGGCTTCGGCATGGTCGAGCAGAGGGACACCGAGGAACTCGCGGCGCTCACAGGCGACGGCACGCTTCCGTCGGCCACCAACCTCGACGCCGCCTCGCATGTGCCGCCCGTATTGACCAAGACCTGGTTTCATACAGGCGTATTTGTCGATCGCGAGCACATTTCCAATTTCTTTGCCGGTCTGATCGACGAGCACGACCGGGGCGAGTACTACCGCGAGCCGGCGTGGCGCGATGACGACGTTGAAGCCAGAAAGCGTCTCATCGAGGACACGGTCTTGCCCGCAGGGCTGTCGGTCGAGGAAGAGCGAGAAGCTTGCCGTGCTCTCAAAGGCTCGATGTTGCGCCAAGAGGTCTACGCGCTCGATGCGAGAGGCACCGAAGACTACCCCCATGGTCATCCCTACACTGTCACCGAGCAAAACTTCACCATCCGGCGCTTGCAGCCCCGCGATGGCAACCGTCACGCTGTCTTCTTCACCCATGCCCGCGAGGCCATCAGCTACCACTACGAACGCTACCCCGACGACCCGCGCATCGGCCATGCGCTGACGCTGGAGGTGGATGGGTTCGGCAATGTGCTGAAATCCGCCGCGCTCGGCTACGGCCGTCGCCAGCCGGACATGGCCCTGTTGGCGGAAGACCGTGCCAAGCAGACGCAGATACTCATCACCTACACCGAAAACAGCGTCACGAACGCCATTGAGGCCGCCGACGATTACCGCACGCCCCTACCCTGCGAGACGCGCACCTATGAGCTAACCGTAACCGGTCTCGCCCTGCCCGTAGGCCACAACCGTTTCACTCTGGCTGAGATGCTAACCGCCGGCACCGGCGCCGCGCTCATCGCTTATGAACAGAACCCGACCTCGGGCGTGCTGCAGAAACGATTGATCGAGCATGTGCGCACGCTTTACCGCCCCGATGACTTTGGTGTAGCCCAGACCGATCCACTGGCGCTTTTGCCATTGTGCGCAATGGAGCCGCTTGCCCTGCCGGGTGAAAGCCACAAGTTGGCCTTCACACCGGGACTGCTTGCCGGGGTCTATGGCGGGCGAGCCACCGACGCCATGCTGGAGACCGAGGGCCGCTATGTCCATAGCGAAGGCGATGCCAACTGGTGGATCCCTTCAGGCCGGATCTTCTTTTCGCCGGGCAGCGCGGACACGTCAGCGCAGGAACTCGCCTATGCTCGCCAACACTTCTTCCTGCCGCACCGCACCCGCGACCCGTTCCACACCAACGCCGTCAGTACCGAGAGCTTCGTCACCTACGATGCCTACGACCTGCTGATGGTGAAAACCCGCGATGCGCTTGGCAACGTGGTCACCGTTGCAACCAAGGACGACACCACAGGCAACACCGAGATCAGGATTGACTATCGCGTCCTCCAGCCTTACTGGGTGACTGACCCGAACGGCAACCGCACACGGGTGACCTTTGACACGCTGGGCATGGTGGCGGGCACGGCCGTCATGGGCAAGCCCTTGCCCGCACCGGTGGAGGGTGATTCGCTGGCCGACTTCGTGGCCGATCTGACACAGGCTCAGATCGATGGCTTGCACGACGCGGCAGACCCGCACGCGAATGCACCAGCCCTGCTACAAAGCGCCACGACCCGCATCGTCTACGACCTCGATCGCTTTCAACGCACTCAACGCGCGAACCCGTTAGACCCGAAGAAGTGGTTGCCCCCGTACGCAGCGACGCTTGCCCGAGAAACCCACGCCAACGATCCTCTGCCGCCGCAGGGCCTAAAAATTCAGATCAGCTTCTCGTATTCGGATGGCTTCGGCCGCGAGATCCAGAAGAAGATCCAGGCCGAGCCCGAGAAGATAGGTGGCGTCGTCGGCCCGCCGCGCTGGGTCGGCAGCGGTTGGAGCATCTTCAACAACAAGGGCAAGCCTGTTCGACAATACGAACCTTTCTTCAGCCAGCTCCCAGAGAAACGCCACCGATTCGAGTTCGGCGTGGAGGCGGGCGTGAGCCCCATCTTGTTCTACGACCCGGTCGAGCGCGTCGTCGCCACGCTGCACCCCAACTACACGTACGAGAAGGTAGTCTTCGACCCGTGGAAGCAGACGACCTATGACGTGAACGACACGGTCAAGAGCGATCCGAGCGCCGATGTCGATGTGAAGGGTTTCTTTATTAAATCCGACGGTACACCGCGCATCCCCACGACCGACTACCAGCCGACCTGGCACGCCCAGCGCATTGGCCTCCCGGCAGGTGACACCGAGCGCGACGTCGCAGAGAAAGCCGCCGCCCATACCAACACGCCCACCACGGCGCACTTCGACACCCTGGGCCGCCCCTTCCTGACCCTAGCGCACAACGGCTTCAATCCAGACACCACGCCCATCCACTTCGCCACCCGCGTCGAGCTGGACATCGAAGGCAACCAGCGGGAAGTCAAGGACGAGCGCAAGAAACCCGACGGCACGCTGGAGCAGCGCGTCGTCATGCGCTACGCCTACGATATGCTCGGCAACCGTATCCACCAGCTCAGTATGGAGGCGGGCGCGCGCTGGATGCTGAACGACGTAACCGGCAAGCCGATTCGCGCCTGGGACAGCCGCAGCCACACCTTCCGCACCGAGTACGACCCGTTGCGCCGCCCCCTGCGTTCCTTCGTCACCGGTGCCGACCCCGCCAACCCCAACCACGAGCTGCTTACCGAGCGCCTGGTCTATGGCGAGCAGCACCCGGCAGCCGAGTTGCGCAACCTGCGCGGCAAGCTCTATCTCCACCTCGATCAGGCCGGGGCAGTCACCACCGAGGCCCACGACTTCAAGGGCAACCCGCGGCGCGCCTCGCGCCGGATCGCCACGGAATATAAGCAAGCGATCAACTGGAGCACGGTCAACGCGGCCTTGCCTGGCAACGCCACCGCCCAGCTCAACCCTGCCGCGCTGGAAGCGGCCCTCGCGCCGCGGCTGGAAGCCGACACCTACACCAGCCGCACTAGGTTCGATGCCCTTAACCGACCTCTGCAATTAATTCCTCCGCGCAGTAGCCACTCGGGAACCAAACGCAACATCATCCAGCCGGTGTTCAACGAGGCCAATCTGCTGGAACGGGTGGACGTATGGCTGGATCGCGCGACCGAGCCCGCCGGCCCGCTGAATCCAGCCGTGGACCCGCCCTCACCAGTCCTCGGGGTAAACAACATCGACTACGACGCCAAGGGCCAGCGGCTGCGCATTGACTACAAGAACGGCGCAACCACCCGCTATACCTACGACCCGGAGACCTTCCGGCTGGTCCATCTCTACACCCGCCGCGGCGCGGCCTTCACCGAGGACTGCGGCGGTGACCCGCCGCCACCGCGCTTCGCTGCGCCTGATGTGCCGCCAAACGGTACACCTTGCGGTTTGCAGCACCTGTACTACACCTATGACCCGGTGGGCAACATCACTCACATCCGCGACGACGCTCAGCAGACCATTTATTTCAATGGTCAGGTAGTTCCGCCGCACTGTAATTACACCTACGACGCCATCTACCGTCTGATTGAAGCCGCGGGACGCGAGCACATCGGGCAAGTGGGGCAGCCAGAGACGACATGGAGCGACGAGTTTCGCGTCAAGCGCCAGCATCCTCACGATGGTCAGGCGATGCGCACGTACACCGAAACCTATGAGTACGACGCCGTCGGCAACTTCGAGAGGCTCATCCACCAGGCCAACAATGGCAACTGGACGCGCACTTACGCCTACGGCGAAACCAGTTTGATTGAGGACGGAACCGGCAGCACGCAGCTCAAGACCAGCAACCGGCTGAGCAACACCTCGGTCGGCCGCAGCAACGATAACGACGGGTCCTATCTGCATGACGCGCACGGCAACATGATCCGCATGCCGCACCTGGGTGGCGCGCATCCCGCCCCCAACATGCACTGGGACTACCGCGACCAACTGCGCCAGACCGACCGGGGTGGCGGAGGAACCGCCTACTACGTCTATGACGCCGCCGGCCAGCGCGTGCGCAAGGTGTGGGAGAAAGCGCCAGGCCTGATCGAAGAACGCATCTACCTCGGCGGCTTTGAGATCTTCCGGCGGCATGGCGGCGCCATTGGAGCGAACACCGCTACGCTGGAGCGCGAGACGCTGCACATCATGGACGACAAGCAGCGCATCGCCCTGGTGGAGACGCGCACCCTCGACACGGCCGGCAGCGACCCCGCGCCGCAGCAACTCATCCGCTACCAGTTCGGCAACCATCTCGGCTCGGCCAGTCTGGAGTTGGACGACCAAGCGCAGATCATCTCCTACGAAGAGTACACCCCCTACGGCAGCACGTCGTATCAAGCGGTGCGCAGCCAGACCGAGACGCCGAAGCGATACCGCTATACGGGCAAGGAGCGGGATGAGGAGAGTGGGTTGTATTACCACGGGGCGAGGTATTACGCGGCGTGGGTGGGGAGGTGGACAACTAGCGATCCTGCAGGTCTCGTGGACAGCATTGACCTGTTCGTCTACTCGATGAACAACCCGGTGCGCTTCCTCGATCCGTCAGGACTAGAAACGGCGGAATCCGATAAGGAAGGACCGAAGCGCCAGTCGCACGTGATCATCCTTGGGGAGGAGATTCCCGGGAGAGAGGATGTCAGCGGCAATGCGGATAAGTGGCTTCAGAAAATCCTCAACACGACGACGGTGGAGCGTTTCTCCGAGCGAGTCTCTCCTGGCGACAAGCTGCTGATAGCCCTGTCGCCGAATGTCACGAAGCGCGAACGTACGGCGATCAATAAGATTGTCGAGAACTTCCAGGCTGGGGTCACCGATCCCGTTACCGGCAAGCCTACGGTCGACGTCACCGTGAAAACTGTCAAGCCGGATGATCTCGCGAAGGAAGTAAACGCGCTCGACAATATCGAGACCTTGATCTTCTTTGGCCACGGATCGAGCGTGCCCAAGTACGGAGACTGGGCAAGTTTCCCGAAGCCGACCGCGTTCGACGCCGCAAGGTTCTCGTCTGATGCTGTCGCGCTTTGGGCAAGCTGCAACCTGGACGTGTACGCGGAGAAATTCACCAAACACACTGGCGTAACGTCGCTCGGAGTCGAAGGGACGACTTGGTTCGGGGTGGAGACTATCACCGCTGGGCGCCTGCAATACGACAGCGACCCAGGCACATCCAAGCTATTTCGGTTCGACCTTGTAGACGACAAAGTACAGAAGAGCGGTCCCTACTCGATCAATTCGAGGGGCATACCCATCCTGCAGCCGCGCGACCCGGACATCCGCCGAGATCCGTTCGAACCGCCATGGCCAGACATTTATCTGCTGGCCCCGAAAGAACGCAAGAAGCCTCAGAAAAAGGAGCCGACTGCCCCGGTGCCGCGCTGAACAGCGCGCGTAATTGTGGTGAATACAATGAACCCCAAGACCAACCGCAACTCGGAGAGATGGTCGCGACGGCTATAGGGGCCAGGCTCGAATTGCTTCGAATTGCTTACATATAGGGGACAGACCCACGGTTATAGAACTCACGCTCTTCACCGACCTGATCGACGCCCTCGGCAAGGTGGCCGGCGGGCTGAAGGACATCGTCAACCTGCCCAAAGCGGAGCGGGAGGCGATGCGCTGGACGCTGGACGAGACCTATCGCCTGATCGACACCACGCTCAACATGGTGATCATTCGGCTGGGCGAACTCTCGCTGTTCGCTGCCAAAGACGACTTCGCGCGCCGAGCCGTCCGGCTGGACAACAACAACGAATGGATGCAGGCGGAGCGGGAGTTCCGCCTGCCGACCAAGAGCAGACGTACACAGTGGGCGTAAGGAGTGAGAAATGGGGTCGGAGTGAAGTTATAGCACAAGCAGGTTTATGGCCATGACAGAAAAGAATGACTTGCTCGAAAGGATTGTCCTCGGCGAGATCGAGGGCAAGAACCGCGCGATCCATGCCTACGACGGGATCGTCTGGAAGATCAGGACTGGATTCCTGACACTGCTGTTCGGTGGCTGGGCGATCCTGTTGAAGGGCATCGTCGAAAGTACTGAAAGGTGGCCCGGCGCCTACCAATCGTTGGCGTGGGGCTTGTTTCTGTTCAGTCTTGGGTTCGCCTTCGGTGCCCGGTACGTCGACCGCAGCTATGTCCGGCGCAAGTTCCGGGTAATTCTCGCACTCGACCGCCTTACCGATGAGATCAGAGCCTGTGGCGGCGATTACCTCAAAATCTCACCCGAACTTCTGAAGGTGGCGGGAGATAGTGCAGACATGCCCTATGGCAGTAAGGGTTACAGGGAGGCTGTAAAGGCCGAGCTGAGCGTGTATCTCATCCCGCTTGTGATTCTTGTGGTCGTGATTATGCTGGTTGTGCGATGAGGGAGGAGATGTCGTGATATCGACATACAGGCCTGAGATGGAGTTCTACACCGACGAGCGTTGCTACATCGTCGAGATTCACAACCGCAACGACGATGAAGCCTGTTCGATCGCGCGCGCCCGCGTCGCACCCGGCGTGACTACACAGTTACACGCGTTGCGGGCTATAGACGAGCGGTATGTGATTATCGATGGCAAAGGAAGTGTTGAGATCGATGGGGGATCTCCGACACCTGTGCGGCCGCTCGACGTGGTCGCCATCGTCGCAGGAAGGTCGCAGAGAATCACCAACACTGGAGATACTGATCTCCTCTTTTTGTGCATTTGCACACCACGTTTCGACACAAGCAGGTACGTGAATATGGAAAGTCCTACGGACCAAGGTTAATCAGGACAGCGCGAATAATAGGGTACAGACCACGACTATGGAACTCAAACTATTCACCGACCTGATCGACGCCCTCGGCAAAGTGGCCGGCGGGCTGAAGGCCATCGTCAACCTGCCCAAAGCGGAGCGGGGGACGATGCGCCGCACGCTGAACGAAACCTATCGTCTGGTCGACACCACGCTCAACATGTTGATCATCCGGCTCGGCGACCCCCTGCTGCTCGCTGCCGACGACGACTTCCTGCGCGAGGCCGCCCGGCTGGACACCTACAACGAATGCGGATGAATCAAGCGGGAGTGAACAGATGATGGAGCGCGTCGACTACTTATTTAAGCAGTACGAAAACATCTTGGACTGGTACAAGCAAGCCGAGTCCAAGAGCACTTTGCTGCACACGATTAACGGTCTGCTCGTTGGAGCAGTGAACGGTCTCGTGTTTGTGGGGGCGGACAAGGTTAAGGCAGTGAGAGCGTTCCACACCGACTTGATGTGGGGGCTACTCTTGTTCGTGGCTGTATGTGTGATTTGCTCGTATCTCTGCATGTTGCGGGCTGTCTGGGCGAGGCATCGTGGTGCAGAGCCAAGCCTGTCTGATAAAGAAAAACTCTGGTTTTTTGGGCACGTGGGCCAGATGCCGGCGGAGACATACAAACAACTACTGAGTCCCTTCAACATAGACGATATCGAAGCCACAATGTTGGCTCAGAATCATATTCTCTCGCGCAATGTTGCGATTAAATTCGATGCCCTAAATTGGGCGATTTCTCTCACGATTACAGCGCTCGTTGTGTTTTTTGTCTTGGGCGTTGTGTATACCTCAGCAGTGTTCATTGAACTGCGCTGATACGAATATGGAGCCTATGCTATTCACGAAAGAATAATAGGGGATAGACCACGAATATGAAATTCATCCGATGGCTTCGTTTTTGTCAAGAATTAGACACATATGCAAATGAGCAATAGAGCCTTATGAACTTCGAACCCCAGAAAATTTTCATCGGCTTGGTTGACTTCTTCTCGATCCTGATGCCCGGTGCAATGTTGACCTATCTCGGTAAGGATTGGGTCGCCGTGAAGTTCGGCCTAGATAAAGGCTTTCCGCTGGAAGATGCCGAGGCGGGAATCGTATTTTTCTTCGCCAGCTATCTGCTCGGCCACTTTGCCTTCCTGATCAGCTCGACGCTGGACGACTGGGTGTACGACCCGCTTCGTGCATGGACCGACTGGGGACAGATCAGCAAACGCCTAGCCAAGGGTGACAGCTTGTCCGCGCGTTGGCAGCGGAGATTGGCAACGTCGAGTTGGTTGTTTGACAAGAACGCCGACAACGCCGTGATGCAAGCGCAATGGATCAAGGCACGGGCATTACAGGGGTTGGCAGCTGAAGGCGCAATCAACGCCTTCCAGTGGAGCAAGACGCGATTGACCAAAGATCTTCCGGATGGCTTGCTGGCCGTACAACGCTTTGAGGCGGACTCCAAGTTCTTCCGCAGTTTCGTGGTGGTACTGGGGGTGCTGACGCTGTTCTATGCATTCCAGTGCAAGTGGCTCGCAGCGGCGGTGTGTTCTATTGGAATGGTGCCGGCGCTGTGGCGCTACATCGATCAACGCTTCAAAGCTACCCAGCAAGCGTACTGGTTTGTCATCACGCTGGAGGCGATGAAGACTGATCCGCCGGCCCGTGCCACGCGCAGCGATGGCCTCACCCTCGCCGGTGGTGTTGTGTACCAGCGTAAGGACAAGGCTCTGGAGTTCTTGCTGGTTGAGGCCAGCAACGACCGGTCGCAATGGGTGCTGCCCAAGGGCCACATCGAGCCGGGGGAAGATCCCCGCGCCACTGCAGTGCGCGAGGTGAGAGAGGAAACCGGCCATTGGGCGCGGGTGGTACGGTGGCTTGAAGACGCACGCCTTGACAATGAGCCGAATGCGCCGATGGTGCGCTGGTTCCTGCTGGAGATCGCCGAGGAAACAACGAAGTGGCCTGAGGAAAACCGTCAACACGTTTGGCTACCCTCGGCCGAGGCAAAGCAAAGGGCAACATTCCCCGAAACACGAGCCTTGCTGGAGAAAGCAGCAGAGCATTTGAGCTTGTTGATCCTCTAAAGGGGCAAGTGCAAGCACATCCTTTACAGAGAAATCCTGAATCGATGTCAAGTGCAAGCACAATCCTTACAGCATTTTCAATCTGCCACATAACGAGGTGGCAGGGAGTAGACCACTTCTTGAAGCAAAGGTTGTTGCTGCG
>JAUYJB010000021.1 GCA_030688605.1 Hyphomicrobiales bacterium | reverse complement strand
CACCGTGCGGGCGCTGAAGATGCACGGCGGCATCAAGAAGGAGGACCTCGGCAAGGAGAACATCGCCGCCGTCAATAAAGGTTCCGAGAATCTCACGCAGCACCTCAACAACCTGAAAATGTTCGGGGTGCCGGCGGTGGTCGCCATCAACCGCTTCGGTACCGATACCGTTGCCGAGATCGACGCCATCAAGACCGCCGCCAAGAAGGAGGGCGCCGAGGCCTTCCTGTGTACTCACTGGGCCGACGGCAGTGCCGGCATCGAGCCTCTCGCCAAGCATGTGGTCAAGCTTACCGACTCGGGCAAGGCGAAGCTCAAATTCCTCTATCCGGACGACATGCCGCTGATCGAGAAGGTCCGCACCATCGCCCAGAAAGTCTACCGGGCCGACGACATATCCTGCGACGGCGCCATCCTGAAGCAGTTCGATGAGCTGCAGGCGGCCGGCTACGGTCATTTCCCGGTGTGCATGGCGAAGACCCAATACAGCTTCTCCCACGACCCAGAGCTGAAGTGCGCGCCCAAGGGCTTCAAGGTGCCGGTGCGCGAGCTCCGCGTTTCCGCCGGCGCCGAGTTCATCGTCGCCATCACCGGAGCGATCATGACCATGCCGGGCTTGCCCCGGGTGCCCGCCGCCAACAGCATCTATCTCAACAAGCAAGGCCAGATCGAGGGCTTGTTCTAGATCAAGTCGCGGGTTACGACTGATATGTATCCTGGGTTTCCAAGGCGAGACCATGAGCGGGAGCTACCCATGACCATCAAGACGATCCTTGTCCCGGTGCGCGGCGACGGCAAAGGCGAGAAGGTTATCGACCACGCATTGGCGGTCGCCCGCCGGTTCAAGGCTCACATCGAAGTCCTCCATTCCCACCCGAAACCGGAAGACTTGGTTCCGTTTGCCGTGTTTCCCATGGCCTCGGTGCGCCGGCAGCTCACGGTGTCAGCCGCCAAGGCAGCGACGGTCGAAGGCGCCCGCGTCAAACGCCTGTTCGCGAAGTATCTGAAGGCGAAGAAGGTGCCGATCGTAGACAAGCCGACGGGCAAAGGGGTTTCGGCCTCGTGGCGCGACGTGATGGGCAGCCAGAGCGCTACCGTCGCGCTCTACGGCCGGCTCGCCGACCTGATCGTGGTGCCACAGCCCGACGGCAGCACCGGCATCAATACCTTCGAGGCGGCGCTGTTGGAGACCGGCAAGCCGGTGCTGATGGCGCCGCCGACGCCAGTCAAGACCATCGGCCGTCACGTGGCGGTCGGCTGGAACGGCGCCACTGAGGCGGCAAAGGCGCTGGCCGCGACGATGCCGATCCTCAGGGCCGCCGACAAGGTGACGGTGTTCAGCGCCCCGGTCTCGACCGAGACCAGGCTGGACGTCGAGGCGGCGCTTGAGTATCTCCGCCGCCACGGCATCAAAGCCGCCGCCAAAACCATGAGCGTCAAGGCCACGCAAGTCGGCGACGCGTTGCTCGACGGCGCCCGCAAGGCCGGCGCCGACGTGCTGTTGATGGGGGCGTTCGGTCAGAGTCGCGGCCGAGAGTTGGTGTTCGGCGGCGTCACCCAGCACATCATCGACACGGCGACAATGCCGGTCATCTTGATGCACTGACGCCAGGCCGGCCGCCGCCCCTGGACAGACCACCGACGAGGCGGCATGCTTGCCCTTCCGCTGCCGGAAAAGCCGCCGCCGATGCCCGACGCCCCGCCGACCAATTCGCCGATCGTTGCCGCCTATCGCCAGCGCACGCCTGGATCGCTGCGGCTCTGGCAACAGGCCCGTAACGTGTTCCCGGGGGGCATCGTCCACGACTCGCGTCACATGCATCCCTATCCGATCTACGTCGCCCGCGCCGAGGGTCCGCGCAAGTGGGACGTCGACGGCAACGAGTACATCGACTACTACGGCGGGCACGGCTCGCTGATTCTCGGACACGCGCATCCTTCGTTTAAGGACGCGGTCGCCCGGCAAGCGGCTCTGGGCTCTCACTTCGCGGCCTGTCACGAGTTAGAATTGGAATGGGGCCGCCTGGTGCAGCGGCTGGTGCCGTCCGCCGAGCGGGTTCGCTTCACCGCGTCGGGTACCGAAGCCAACCTGATGGCCATCCGCCTCGCCCGCGCTTTCACCGGGCGCAGCAAGCTGGTGCGCTTCAAGAACCATTTCCACGGCTGGCAGGATCACGTCGCCTTTGGCTCCAAGCACCAGGCCACCACCGACAACGTGCCGGGAATCCTGAAGGGGATCATTGACGCCGTCATCGTTGCCGATCCGGCCAAGCCCGAAGCCGTGCGCGCGGTTCTGGAATCGGACCCCGACATCGCCGCGGTGATCGCTGAGCCGACGGGCGCCAGCTCCGGCCAAATTCCGCTTGGCCGCGACTTCTCCGCGATGCTGCGCGAAGCGACGGCAAAACGCGGCATCGTGCTAATCTTCGACGAGGTGGTGACCGGCTTCCGGGTGTCGCCGGGCGGCGCCCAGGCAATGTGGGGAATAACGCCGGACCTGACCAGCCTCGCCAAGATCCTGTCGGGCGGCTTGCCGGGCGGCGCCGTGGTCGGGTGCAAGGATATCCTCGACCACCTCGACTTCGGTGAGGCCGCGGCGCGGGGATTCGTCAAAATCCCGCACCAGGGCACCTTCAACGCCAATCCGATGGCCGCGGCCGCCGGTATCGCGGCGCTGACCCGGGTGGCCGAGAACGGGGTTTGCG
>JAUYJB010000020.1 GCA_030688605.1 Hyphomicrobiales bacterium | reverse complement strand
CTCGCGTTCCTCCGCGCTCAGCCGCACCACATATTTCTTTACCGCAATGTCCTTTCCAGCCATGTTCGCCTCCGTCGCTCGAACCGCGACCAAAGCGAATCATCAAATCCTTTCAAATTGGTTGAAGCGGGCGACTAGAGCGGTCGGGCTCGCACCGAGACCGCATGGGACCGATCGATGACCGGGTTTACCCTTTACAACGCGCCGCAATCGACCTGCTCGCAGCGGGTGCGCTTCGTGCTCGCCGCCAAGGGCCTCGAATTCGAGGAGCACAAGCTCGACCTCTTCGCCGGCGACCAGCTCAAGCCCGACTATCTCAAGCTCAATCCGAACGGCGTCGTGCCGACGCTGGTCCATGAAGGCGCGGTAATCATCGATTCCTCGGTGATCGCCGAATATCTCGACGAGCTGTTTCCGGAGCCCGAGCGCTTCGTGCCGGAGGCAGCGGCCGAGCGCGCCCAAATGCGGGCGCTGATGCGCTTCATCGACGAGGTGCCGACGCCGGCGATCCGCATCCCCTCCTACAATCTCGCCTTCCTGCGCTACTTCAAGACCATGAGCGAGGAGGAATTCCTGGCGCTTGCCGAATCCAAGCCGCTGCGCAAGGAGTTCATTCTGCGCATGGGCCGCACCGGCTTTCCGAAGCAGGACATGGACGCGGCGATGGACCGGCTTTCGCGCGCGCTCAGGCGGATGAACGAGGCGATTTCGGCATCGGGCGGCCCGTGGCTCCTGGGCGAGATGCTGACGCTTGCCGACATCGCGGTGATGCCGGTCATCGTGCGCATGGCCGATATCGGCCTTGGCCACATGTGGGACGGGATGCCGGCCATTCGGCGCTGGCTCGAGGCCATCCGCGCGCAACCGGCCTACGCCAAGGCCTATTATCACGGCTCGCTGCTGACGGAGAAATATCCCGAGCTGAAGGACGAGATTTCGGGGCGGCGGTAGCTCGCGCGGTCATTTCCGCGAAGGTGGAAATCCAGTAACCGGCGGCGCCTCCATGACGCAATGCCGGGGCGGAAATTCACCTTGGGAGGCTACTGGATTGCCTGCTTTCGCAGGCAATGACGACATTGATTGAATAGTGGTCGCCGCCCGATAAGTCTCCAGCCCCGTCTTGACCGGCTTGTTCTCGCTTTCAAGCGTCGGGCCGGCGTTGAGCGCCACCGTCTCCAGGAGGGTCGCGAAATCGGCCTGCAGATAGGCCTCAGGGTCGTCCTTGAGCGAAGCCGCGCCGAAATGGGCCTGCAGCGCCTCCCGCGTCGCCGCCGTCGCCGAAATAGATATCGTTCAGGTCCTTGCCGGTGGAGACCATGGAGAACAGCACGTCCACCTCGGCAAGATCGCTCAGATTGTCGGCGAGCGCCGCCCCGATCTTAGCCAGCGGCTCGGCCTTGGCCCTCGTCCGGTTCCAGGCCCGCACATCGTAGCCGGCCTTGACCAGCCGTTCGGCCATCGGAAAGCCCATCCGCCCGATGCCGACCCAACCGATGGTCTGCGTGCTTTCCTGCGCCATTTGCGTCCGCTCCAAACTCTTGCGCGTTGGCCCCTGCCGCCGCGCCGCTCCCAGCCTATCGCATATCGCGCCCGGCGCACGCTTCCAAGCGCCCACGGACGGCAAATTATCGGAGTGCAAACGTTTGCAGTAACGCTATCATAGGTCGCCTGGGAACGGCAGCCGACGCGCCGGCGATCGCCGGCCGCGGCGGCCCGTGCCGGGCAAGCGTCGGGGGAACCCCATGGACAAGCGACGCGCGACATTGAAGGATGTGGCCGAGGCCGTCGGCGTGCATGTGTCGACCGCGTCGCGGGCGCTGCACCCGAAAACCCGGCATCTGATCACGGACGAGCTGGCGGAGCGGATTCTCACCGCAGCCCGCACGCTGGAATACCGCCCCAACTCCATCGCCTACAGCCTGCGCACCAAGCGCTCGATGACGGTCGGCGTGCTGGTGCCGGACATCACCAATCCGATCTTCCCGCCGATCGTGCGCGGGCTCGAGGACGTGCTGGTGCCGCGCGGCTATGCGACGCTGGTCGTCAACACCGACTCCAACCCGGAGAAGGAAGCGACCTATATCCACATGCTGCAGGGGCGCGGCGTCGACGGGCTGGTGGTCGCCAGCGCCGAGCGCCAGGACACGGCGCTGGCCGAGGTCTTCGACGACCATCTTCCGCTGGTTGCCGTCAATCGCAAGACCGAGCAGCCGCATATGTGGGCGGTGGTCAATGACGAAGAGACCGGGATCAACGCCATCGTCGATCATCTGGTGGCGCTCGGCCACAGGCGCTTCGCCCATATCGCCGGGCCGCAGAACCTGTCGACGGGCTTTCTGCGCCGCAAGGCGTTTCTCGCCCGCATCGCGGCGCTGGGGCTCGATTGGAACCCCAAGCTGATGGTGGACGCGAAACGCTACAGCGAGGCGGAAGGCAAGCGCGCCTGCGACGCGCTCATTGACGTCGGCGGGGCGACGGCCATCGTGGCGGCGAACGACCTCTTGGCGCTCGGCGCGCTGCGCGCTTTGGCCGGGCGCGGGCTTGACTGCCCCGGCGACGTTTCGGTGACCGGCTATAACGACATGCCCTTCGTCGACCGGCTGTCGCCGGCGCTGACCACGGTGCGCATCCAGTCCTACGAGAGCGGCCGGCACGCCGCGGCCATGATACTCAAGCAGATCGAGACGCCGGTCGAAGCGTGGCGCCCGACCACCGAGGTGCTGCCGGTGGAGCTGGTGGTGCGCGGCTCGACCGGCCCGGCGCGAGGGTGACGAAACCCCAAGAGCGGGATGCGATTAACATAACAATCTTCTCCCCCCTTGCGGGGGAGAAAGCAAAATCAAGGCGTTAGAGCGGTTCATGGCTATAGGGAACCATTTGACCGGGATGATTTTGCGCCGTGGCCAGGTGCTCGCCGGCGAACCGGTCGGCCTGTTGCCGATCGCCGAGGATGTGTGGCTGGTCAAATATGGGCCGATCGTGCTCGGCACCATGAAGGGGAGGCAGGGCTTTATCAAAATCGGGCCGGGACGGCCATCCCCGCCCCATCCGCCGCGGAACGTAACGTGAAACCTGTCACCCATGTCATCGGGCTAAACCGTCACCCATCTCTCCGGTTGCGCAAAGTTGGGCTTCAATTCAAGACAATCATGCTCTGGTCAGCCCAGTTCGGCCGACCAGTCCGTGATCTCCAGGATTTCCTTCAGCCGGGAGAGGAAGGCGGCCGAATAGGCGCCGTCCATGGCGCGGTGGTCGAAGCTCTGGCCGACCAGGGCGACCGGACGGGCCATGACGGCTTCGCCGGCGCCGGTGTCGACCACCACCGGGCGCTTCGTCACCGCGTCGAAGGAGAGGGTTGCCACCTGCGGCGCATTGATGACGGGCGCCGTGAACAGCGTGCCGAAGCTGCCATTGTTGGTGATGGTGTAGCTGCCGCCTTCCAGGTCGGAAAGCACGAGCTTTCCGGCTCTCGCCTTGTCGGCCGCCGCGGCGAACGCCACGGCAAGAGCGAACAGTTTCATGTTTCCGGCATCCGCGATGACCGGCGCGACAAGGCCCTCATGGTCGAGATCGACGGCGATGGCAAGGTTGATCCTGCCACGGACGATTAGCCGATCGCGGTCGAAATAGGCGTTGCAGCGGGGAAACTCGGCAAGGGCAAGGCAGACGGCACGGGCGACGAAGGGAAGATAGGTGAGCGAGACGCCGTGGCGTTCGGCAAAGCTCCGTTTGGCCGTGCCGCGCGCCTTTTCGACGGCGGAAAAATCGACCTCGACGGCCTGATAGACGTGCGGGGCGGCGCGCCAGGCGGCGGCGAGATGCTCGGCGGTCCGGGCCCTGATCTGGTTCAATGGCTCGACCCGGTCGCCGCGGTCGGGCTCGATCTTCACCGAAATCGCCTGCGCGGGCGACGGTGCCTCGGCCCTGGCGCGCGGGGCTGAGCGCACATCGGCCGCCGCGATGCGCCAGCCGCCGCGGCCGCGCACGGCACGCGCGATTGGCTCGACGTCGATGCCCTGCTGGGCGATGAGGCGGCGGGCAAGCGGCGTCAGCTTGAGCCCCTGGGGCGCCTGCGCCCGGCCGGAGGGCTTGTGCGGCGTGCGCACCGCCTCGAAGGGCGATGCGGCCACCTCTGGCTTGAATTGTTTCGATTCCGAAACGACCGTCTCGGCTGCCTGCTTGGGTTTTCCCGGCGCCGCGCCGCCGCCGATGACGGCGACGACCGTACCGACGGGGACGGTCACGCCGGCCGCGACGCGGATCTCCGACAAGACGCCGCCCTCGATCGCCTGGACCTCCATGGTCACCTTGTCGGTCTCGATCTCGAACAGGTTCTCGCCGGCGGCGACCTTGTCGCCGACCTCTTTGAACCAGTTGCCGATCTTGCCCTCGGCGACGGTCTCGCCGAGCTGCGGCATCACCACGTCCATGTCGCCGTTCCGTCCATCATCCCGTCCATGACCCGCCTCTCAATCCATAGCCTTGCGAATCGTCTCTGTGATCCGCTCGACCGTCGGCAGAATGAGGTCTTCGAGATTGTCGGCGGCCGGCAGCGGCACGTGCGGGGTGGTGATGCGCACCACCGGCCCGTCGAGGTCGTAGAAGGCCTCGTCCGCCGCGATCGAGGCGATCTCCGCGCCCCAGCCGCAAAGCCGCGGGTTTTCTTCCACCGTGAACAGCCGCCCGGTGCGGGCAAGCGAGCCGAGGATCGTCTGGGTGTCGAGCGGCACCAGCGAGCGCACGTCGATCACCTCGACGTCGATGGAATGGTCGCGGGCAAGCCGCTCGGCCGCGGCGAGCGCGCGCGGCACCATCAGGGCGAGGGCCAGCACGGTCGCGTCGCTTCCTGCCCGGACGATCTTCGCCTTGCCCAATTCGTCGACGATCTCGCCGTCGGGCACCTCCCCCTTGCTGGCGTAGAGCGACTTGTGCTCGAAGAAGATGACCGGGTCAGGGTCGCGCACGGCCGCCGCCAGAAGCCCGATCACGTCGACCGGCGTCGAGGGGGCCACCACCTTGAGCCCCGGGATCATCATCGCCCAGTTCTCGACGCTCTGGCTGTGCTGGGCGCCGAAGCGGGAGCCGGCACCGTTGCCGGTGCGCACCACCAGCGGGCATTTGAGCTGGCCGTTCGACATGTAGCGCGCCTTGGGGATCTCGTTGGCGATATAGTCGAAGCAGACGGCGAGAAAATCGGAGAACATGATCTCGGCGATGGGTTTGAGACCCGTCATCGCCGCGCCCATGGCCGCGCCCATGATCGCCAGCTCGGAGATCGGCGTGTCGCGCACGCGCTGCGGCCCGAACCGGTCGAGACGCCCGACCGTCGCCGTGAACACGCCGCCGGCCTTGGCCACGTCCTCGCCGAGAAACACCACGTCCTTGTCGCGGCTCATCTCCTGGGCGATGCCGCGCGCGACCGCCTCGCGATAGGTCAGTTCCGCCATGCCCAGCCTCCGTTGGCATAGACGTCGCTGGCAAGGATGTCGGCGGGCGGCGGCGGCGCCTTCTTGCAGGCCTCGGTCGCCTCGTCGATCTTGCGCTTGGACTCCTGCTCGATGGCCGTCACCTTGGCCGCGTCGATGCCGAACTCGGCGAGCCTGGCCGCGTAAAGCTTGACCGGGTCCCTCGCCTTCCAGGCGTCGAGCTCGCCCTGCGGGCGGTAGGCGCCGGGGTCGGCGCGCGAATGGCCGCTATAGCGGTAGGTCATGCACTCGATGAGCGACGGCCCGCCGCCGGCGCGCGCCTTGTCGAAAGCGGCGAGCGCCGCGCGATAGACGGCGTCGGCGTCGTTGCCGTCGACGACGATCTCCTCAAGCCCGTAGGATCGGGCGCGGCCGGCGGCCGGATGCTCCACCGCGGTGACCTCGCCGATGGCGGTATATTCCATGTACAGATTGTTCTCGCAGACGAAGACGACCGGCAGCTTCCACACCGAGGCGAAGTTCAGCGACTCGTGAAAGGCGCCGATATTGGTGGTGCCGTCGCCGAAGAAGCACACCGAGACGTCCTTGTCGCCCTTGTACTGGGCACGCCAGGCCGCCCCGCAGGCGATCGGCAGGTGCGCGCCGACGATGGCGTAGGAGCCCATGACGCCGTGCTCGACGGAGGTCAGGTGCATCGAGCCGCCCTTGCCGCGCATCAGCCCGTTGTCGCGCTGCATCAACTCGCCGAGGACCTTCGCCATGGCGACGCCGCGGGCCAGCGTATGGGCATGGCCGCGATAGGTGCAGAAGCTCAAATCCCCCGGCCGCATGGCGCCGGCAAAGCCCGCCGCCACCGCCTCCTGGCCGAGCGAGAGATGGCTCGTGCCCTTGACCAGGTTCTGCAGGAACAGATCGTAGGCGCGTTGCTCGAAATCGCGGATCTCGACCTGCAGCCGGTAGAGCTCGAGCCGCTTGGCCTCGTCGATATCGTCGTTCTTGGGGTCCGGTTTTGCCCGCCTTGCGGCCGATTCATCCAAGGCGTTTCCTCGCGTAAGGGGTTCTGCAAACGATTGCAGCAACACCAAAAAATCATGCCCGCCGCCTCCCCGCCTGTCAATGGCCTGGGGGCCTGGGGGGCATGGGGGGCGGAGACCGGATGGAGATGAGGGCGAGCGCGGCGGGGGGCCTATGCCGGAATTCAGACCGGCGGACGGGCAGCGGCCGCAGCGGCGGCGGCCCGGCGCGCCGTTATGACGGTGAAGATCGTCGTCAGCACGAACAGGAGGATGGCGGCCGCGTTGCCGATGGCACCCAAGAAGCGCAATGGCTCGACGCCGGCGAGGTCGCCGGCCACGCGCAAGGCCAACGAACCATGCAGCAGCCCCACATGGCCGTAGAAGACCGGCCGAAAGGGTACGGCGAAGCGTGCCACCGCCGGCAGGATGACCGGCGCGTGGGCGAAGATCATCGAGAAGACGAAGCCGAGGAACACCGCGTGCAGGGCGGCATCGTAGACCTCCAGGCTCGCCGTCAGCCCGCCCGCCGCCAGGATGACGAACCCGCCCAGCGCCAGCCAGGAATAGCCGGCAAGCAGCGCAACGGCGATAAAGCGCGAAAGGCCGGTGCCGCGCACGGTCCTGCGCGCGACATCGTAGCGGGCAAGCCATCCCGCCAGCGCGATCAGGCTTGCCGCGAAGAGCAGGATGCCGCTTGTTTCCGCGAGTTGGACCAGGGCGAGAGAGACAAGCAGCGCGACCATGACCAGGACAAACAGCCTGATTCCCGTGGGCGACGGCGGCAACAGGCGGCTCAGCTCGAGACGCTCGCCGGCGATGGTCAAGAGCAGGAATGCCGCCCAATACGGCACCACCTCGGCCATGGTGAGCCCGATCATCCACAGAAGGTTGCCGGCAAGCCAGCTCGCGGCGCCGAGCGCCATCACCGCCGTGAACAGCGCCGGCTGGCGGCGATAGACGCCGTAGGAGGCCGCAAGCAGCACCACGCTGGCTGCGGCAATCAGCGCCTGGCCGACGATTACGGGAAAGCCGGCGATGAGCGCAAGGCCGCCGGTGCCGGCCGCCAGCGGCCCGAGATAGGGCCAGCGGGCGCCGAGCGCCACGGCGCGCTCCAGACCGATGACGGTTCCGAGAAAACCGCAGACCATGAGCGGGCCGTGATGGACGGCGAGCGCGGCACCGGGGGCAAGATGGAGAGGAGCAAAATTCACCAAGCCTGCGAACACGCCGGTAAACAGCGCGATGAAGCCGGCCGCCAGCAGAGGAAGCCGCAGGGGAGCCTTGAGTCCCCCCGCCGGCGCCGGCCCACACGGCCGTTTCCGCGCCGCCGAGGATGCCGTTCGCCCGCTCATGGTCCGCAAAGAGCGGTTCCCGGCCATATAGGAACCATTTGACCGGGATGATTTTGCGCCGTGGCCAGGCGCGGTTCGAAGGTCGATGTGGGGCATCGGCCAAGAGCCGCAACACCGCCACGGCGCAAAAGAACCCGGCCTTCGGTGGGCCAAATCGGTCCACCGGGTTCGTTGCGACGCTCGCGAGATGCCCCACGTCGCGCATCGCGCCGCGCCTGCCCGGATGAACCGATTTGACCCATCAAATTGATCCCATATGGCTGGGAACCGCTCTAACGTCAGGCTACCTTGCCGATGCGAACCTGCCAGACCTCGGGCCCCTGCTCGAGATACTCCCAGGCGACGGTTTCGGGGTATTCCGCCTGGAACTGGTAGTAGAGCGGCTTCGGGTCGTGGTCGTTGACCAGCAGCATGGCCTCGCCCGGCCGCAGGGCCGAAAAGGAATTGAAGATCAGCGGATGGCGGTCGCGCGGCTGCAGCTCGCGCACATCGAGGGTGGTCGTGTAGGTCTCATCGCTCATGCTCGTCTCCCAGTCAGCGTTGCGCTCCATGCCGCCATCGTCGGGCCCGGCCCGTCACACCGACCAGCCGAGCCCGATTTTCGCCATCTCCGACATCATGTCGGGAGTCCAGGGTGGGTCCCAGACGAGATCGACGGCAACCTGCGTGTCCTCTGGAACCAGCGCGCGCACGACCTGTTCGACCTGCTCGGTCAGAAACGGCCCCACCGGGCAGGCCGGCGTCGTCATGGTCATGGTTACGCGGACCTTGCCGGCATCGACGGCGATGGCATAGACCAGACCGAGGTCGACAATGTTGATGTGCACCTCCGGGTCGTCCACCTGGCGCAGGGCCTCCCGGATCGTCTCCTCGGTGGGCAGGGCGTCGGCCATCGCAAGCCTCGGTCTGATAAGATGCATATACAATGCATGTTACCGCTAGCACGGCGCTTGCCTGAAAGCAATATATGATATACATCTTTTGAGCGGCGACCGGAGAGAGTGCGTGCGACTGACCGCCTTCACCGACTACAGCCTGCGGGTCCTGATCTTTCTCGGCCTGAAGGGCGATGAGATCTCCACCATCGCGGAGATCGCCGAGGCCTATGGCGTTTCGGAGAACCATCTGATGAAGGTGGTGCACCATCTGGCCGGGCTCGGCCATGTGCGGACCTTGCGCGGCAAGGGCGGCGGCTTGCGGCTCGCCCGCGAGCCCGCCGGCATCAATCTCGGCGCCGTCGCCCGCGCCTGCGAGGGCCGCCTGGTTCTGGCGGAGTGCTTCGAGCCGGGACATGACTGCCGCATCGAGCCGGCCTGCGCGCTCAAGGGCATCTTTTACCAGGCCGGCGAAGCCTTCTTCGCCGTGCTCGACCGCTACAGCCTCGCCGACCTCTTGCGCCCGAAGCGGGCGCTAACGGCCCGGCTCGGTATTCAGGCCGCCCATCCTCAATAGGAAACCTTGACGTCGAGGAGCGCCTGGCGGCCTTCTTCGCGGGTCGCCGCAAGCGCCCGGGCAATGGCGCCGGGCAAGGCGTCCGCCTCCTCGACCGTCTCGGCGAAGGCGCCGTGGGCGCGGGCGATCGCCGCATAGTCGGGCGGAACCCCGAGCGAGGTGATGGGGATGGTGTTGGCGGCAACCGCGCGGCCCTCCGGATACATGCTCTTGGTGGCGCGGCGCACCGCCTGCCACACCGCATTGTTGAACACCACGGTCAGGATCGGCAGGTCGTGCATCGCGGCGGTCTGATGGCAGGCGACCGGGTTTGCGAACATGTAAGAGCCGTCGCCGACGCAGGCGATGACGGTGCGGGCGCGGTCGGCGAGCTTGGCGCCAAGGGCCGCCGGCAGCGCCATGCCGAGCCCGCCTGAGAGCGGGTTGCGGAACAGGGTCTGCGGCCTCGTAAAGCGCATCACCGAGACGTCGCAGCCGAGCTCTGAAAAGATCGCGGCGTCATCGTCCTTGGCTTCGGACAGGCAATGGCTGACCCAGGCCGGGCTCATCGGCTGCGTGCGACCGGCCTTAACGCGGCGGGCGCACGCCTCATCCCGCTCCGCGCGGCGGGCGGCGATCCAGTCGCGCCGTTTCGCGACCGCCTTCGACCGCGCGGTCTTGCGCGCATCGAGCGCCGAGGCAAGCGCGGAAATCGCGGCGGCCGGGTCGCCGGCGAGATTGACGTCGACCGCAAAGCCGCGCACCGGCACCCGCGAAAACAGCGGGTCTGTGCCGAGCGCGATGACCTTGAAGCCCTTTGCCGGCTCCCCCACCGCCGGCACCCATGGCACCAGCGCCTCGACGGTGATGACGAGGTCGGCTTCAGCGATGAACAGCGCCGTGTCGTAGCCGAGATGCATGGGATGGTCGCTTGCAAGCGCGTTGCGCACCGCCCAGAAATCGATGACCGGCAGCGCGAAGCGCGCGGCGAAATCGGGAAGCGGCCCGAAATCGGCGAAGGAAACCGGCCGCTGGACCACGATCAAGGGGCGCTTTGCGGCGGCGATGAGGTCGGCGGCCCTGGCGACCGCGTCTGCAGGCGGCGGCCCCGGCCTCGTCGGCGACAACGGCGCGGGCGGTGCGGCGTCGGCCGGAACCGTATCGGCCAGCACCTCGCGCGGCAGGCTGAGATAGACCGGGCCCGAGGGCGCGCTTTGCGCCACGGCCAGCGCGCGGGCAATGAGCGCTGCCGCCTGCTCGGGATAGCGCAACTCATAGTCCCATTTGACGCATTCGCGCACGATGGCCCCCTGGTCGCGCATCTCCTGGCCCCAATGGATCGGCCGGTTGCGACCGCCGAAGCGGCCCAGTTCGGTTGCCGGCGTGCGGCCCGAGCACAGGAGCAGCGGAATATTGTCCGAAGCCGCGTTGATCAGCCCCATGAGGCTGTTCGCCAGCCCGACATTGACGTGCACCATCACCGCCTGCGGCCGCCCGGTGACGAGATAGAAGCCATGCGCCATCGCCACCGCCACCGTCTCATGCGGGATGACCAGCGCGGTCGGCATGTCGAGTCCGGTTTCCGGGGCGCGGGCCAAGCCTTCGATGATCGGCGGGAAGTCGGTGCCGGCGTTGGCGAACAGATAGTCGACGCCGCCGGCGCGCATGGCCGCCAGCAGCATCTCGGCGGCGGAGACCGGTTGTGAAATCGGACGGTTCATTTCAAGGCGTCAGCGGACCGACTTGACGGGCGCCAGCGCGCGGCCGGCGAGATATTCATAGGCGAGCATAGCCATTCCGATGATGGCGCCGGCAATGTCCGTCAATTCGGCGCCGGGGAAGGCGCCGGCCGGCACCAGCGCCAACAGCCCGGCGATCGCGAACATCACGCGTACCGAGACCGCCAGCCGCCGCATGAAATAGCCGGCAAGCGCGATGGAGACCAGCCACACCCCGACGATCGCGGTCACGATCGCCAGCGTGATGGCGCTCGCGCTGCCGATCAGAAGCAGGGTCGGCGAGAGGACGAACAGGACCGGCACGACATAGGCCGTCCAGCCGAAACGCACCGCCGACCAGCCGGTCTTCATCGGATCCGCCCCGGCGATCGCCGCGGCAGCGAAGGCGGCAATGGCCACCGGCGGGGTGATCATCGACATCATGCCGAAATAGAGCACGTAAAGATGCGCTGCCATGGGATCGATGCCAACCTCGATCAGCGCCGGGGCGACCAGGGCGGCGAGCAGGACGTAGACGCCCAGCGTCGGCAGGCCCATGCCGAGAATGATGCAAACCACCGCGGCGAGCGACAACAGCACGAAGGGGCTGCCGGCGCCGATCTGAACCAAGCCGTAAGTCAGGTTGAAGCTCAGCCCGGTAATGTTGAGCACGGCGATGACCATGCCGGCGGCGGCCGAAATCAGAATGATGTCGATGACCAGGAAGCCGGTCCGGATGACCGCGCGGAGCACCTGGCCAAACCGGGGCCGCGCTCCCTGATAGCCGAAAACGATCGCCGTCACGAGGACGCTGGCGGCGGCCAGCAGCGCCGAGCGCTCGGGCTGCCAGTGGAGCACGAACAGGGCATAGATCAGGGCGGCGAAGGACAGTACGAAGTGCCAGCCGCTGAATACGCTCCTGCCCTCCGGGACCTCCTCGGCGGGGAGACCGGAAATGCCCATGCGCGCGGCTTCGAGGTCGGCCTGAATGAACAGGGCAATGTAATAAAGGATGCCCGGCACCAGCGCCGCGAGCACGACGCTCGAATAGGGCACCTGAAGGAATTCGGCCATCAGGAAGGCGGCGGCCCCCATGACCGGCGGCATCAGCTGCCCGCCGGTCGAGGCCACCGCCTCGATAGCGGCCGCCCGGTGGGCAGGGTATCCGGCGCGCTTGATCATCGGGATGGTGATCACGCCCGTGGCGACCACATTGGCGACGGCGCTGCCGGAGATCGAGCCGAACAGGGCCGAGGCGACGACGGCGATCTTCATCGCGCCGCCGCGGAAGCGGCCCATGCTGACAAGCGCCGCGTCGGTGAAGAAGGTCGACCCGCCGGTGACCCCAAGCAGACTGCCGAAAAAGATGAACGTCACCACGATGGTGGACGCCACGGCCATCGGGATGCCGAATATTCCGTTGACGTCGAAGGCGAAATAGCCGGCGAGCTTCTGCCAGTCCTGCGGCCGCCCGGAAAGCCGGCCGGGAGCCATGTCCCCGAACAGCCCATAGAGGATGAAGGCGACGACGATGATCACCAGGGCCCAGCCGGTGGCCCGGCGCAGCGCCTCCAGCACCAGGAGGACGATGATCACGCCGGGAATGTAGGCCTCGGGCGGACGGAAGAAGATGCGGTTGACGATTTCCGGATATCGGACGGCGATATAGCCGGCGGCGAGAAGGCCGAGCAGCGCACAGATCGCGTCATACCAGGGGACGGTCTGGCGCTCGGTGCCCCTGCGCGCCGGCAGGATCAGGTAGGCGATTGGCAGCGCCAGCGCCAGGACGACCGCGATGAACTGCTGGGGATAGAATCCCTGGCCCAGATATCGTGGCAAGCCGAGCGACCACAGTACCACGACCAGGGTCAGCAGCGCGGCCAACGTGTTGGCGACGGGGCTCCATAGGGACCGGGAGAGCCCGGGACCGCCGGACCCTCCCGAGACTGGCTCGGTCATCAGCGCCTATTCTTTCCAGATGCCGATTTCCTTGTAGAACTTGATTGCGCCGGGGTGGTACTCGCCCGGCGAAGTGTCGCCGACCATGTCCTCTTTCGGATTGAAGGCGCGGAACGGCGGAAAGATATCGCCCAGACCCTTCGGGTTCTCGTAAACCACCTTCGCCATCTTGTAGACGACGTCGTCCGCGACGTCCTTGTTGGTGAAAACGAGCTGCGGATAGGCGATGAAATAGCCTTCCTCCAACACGCCCGGAGAGGCCGAACCAGGGGTCATCTTGGTCAGGAAGCCGACCGGCCAATGCTTCTTGATCGCGGCTTCGTTCTCGGGCGTGTTCTCGATCGGCAGCGCCCGCAACCCGCCGACCGCGGCGTCGGCCTCGCGGACCTTGCCGGCGCCGTGCGCGAAAATAAAGCCGACCGAGTCGCCGGCCATGAAGGCGTCGGCGCCGCCGACCACGCTCGGCACCTGCACGGGCTGCATGTCGGCCCGGCTAAGACCGGCGGTGGCGTACAGTGCGTCGAGCTGCGGCAGAATCGTCTGCTGTGCCGTATAGCCGTCGACCATGCGCTTACCCTTGAGGTCGGCGATGGTCATGATGTCGGAATCCTTGCGCACGAAGATCGCCTCGCGCAGCGGCATGATCAGGCTGACGACCCGCAGATCGGGATTCGGGGTGCCGTCGAACCATCCCTTGCCTTCCAGCGCGTAGTTGAACTCCTGAAGATTGCCGACGCCGAACTCGATCTCTCCGGCGTTGACCACGAAAAGATACTGATTGGGGCTGGTGGCCGGCTGGATCGTGGTGTTCAGGCCGGCATCGTTGGCGACCTTGGCGATGGCCGAGCCGATGTTGTGGAATATCGAGCCCGGATTCGAGGTCGCGATGCCCACCTGCTGGGCCTGAACGGGCGCGATCGCCATCCCGGCCAGGACCACGAATGCAGCGGTGAGGCTGGCGAATAAACGGATCATCGAGTTCTTCCTCCCTTAATTGTCGACCGATTTTGGGTCTTATTGGCCCACCATCCTAATTCATTAGTGCTCCTCTGTCGCGCCCCCGGGGCTGAACAGAGTGAAGTCTCGGTCGGCTTGCGACGGTCGCCTATTGGAAGCGCTGCTTGAGAACCCGTTCGGCATTGCCGACATAAATCTTTCTCCGGTCCTCCTCGGAAATATCGAGCCCGTCCAAGATCTTGATGGTTTCGCGGATATAGCCCGGCCCCTTTTCCGGATCGAACGGGCTGTCGGAGGCGAACAGCACGTGGTCGGCGCCGTAGAAGGCAAGCCCGCAGCGGGTCGCCGGCGCCGAGCCGAACACGGCGCTGTCGCCGTACATCTGCTTGAAATAGTCGAGCGGGCGCTTCTTCAGCGTCTTCAAGAGCACCGTCAGGTCCTCGTCGGAGGTGCGCGCGCCGAGCTGGTCCCATCCCGGCCCGACCCGGCCCTCGAAATAGGGCACCATGGCGCCGAGGTGGTGGATCACCAGATCAAGCTTGGGATAGCGGTCGAGAATGCCGGAAAAGACGAGGCGCGCCATGGCGCAGCTCGTCTCGTAAGGCCAGCCGAAGGCCCACCAGATCTCGTATTTCGACTTCGGCTCGTCACGATAATCGGCGTGGTTGGCGCCGCGCGCCGGGTGCAGCCAGACGGCCCGCTCCAGCTCCTCCATCTTGGCGAAGAAGGGCTCGAACTCCGGCCGGTCGATCGGCTTGCCGGCGACGTTGGAGAAGATCTGCACGCCGCCGGCCTTGAGCTCCTTGACCGCGCGCTCGGCCTCCGCCACCGCCGCCTCCGGGTCGCTGAGCGCCACGGTGGCGATGAATGAGGGGAAGCGGTCCGGATGCTTGGCGACGAGCTCGGCCAAGCCGTCATTGCCGATGCGCGCCAGCTCGCTCGCGACCGCCGGCTCGGCCATGACGTCCGGCGGCGGGTTGGCGATCGAGGGCACTTGCACATAGTCATCGAACCCGTCCATGACCTTAAACCGCAGGTCGAGATCGATCAGGCAGGGGATGTTGCGCACCCGCTTGCCCATGTCGGCGTAGCCTCCGGCGACCTTGATCATCTTCTCGAAATAGCGCGCCGGAAAGAAGTGATTGAAAACATCGA
This sequence comes from Hyphomicrobiales bacterium, assembly GCA_030688605.1. Taxonomy (NCBI): domain Bacteria; kingdom Pseudomonadati; phylum Pseudomonadota; class Alphaproteobacteria; order Hyphomicrobiales; species Hyphomicrobiales bacterium. The sequence continues at coordinate 18,352 of JAUYJB010000020.1, read as the reverse complement.
CCTTTTTCATTTTATCCTCTGCGGTTATCCTTGATGGTCAGCCTTGTGAACGCTGGCCGCGGCGCGCGCCGGGCGAGCGCGGTCGCGCTTCTCGGCATCTTCGACGAGGTTGCGCTTGACCCGCTTGAGCAGATCCCACAGCAGCGTGACCTCCTCCTCCGACATGCCCCCGGCCGCGATCTCGTTGACCTCGATGGCGTGGTGGATCAGGTCCTGCTCGAGGCGGCGTCCGGCCTCGGTAAGAAAGACGATGCGGCTGCGCCTGTCGGTGGCGCTGCGCTGGCGGCGGATCCAGCCGGCCCGCTCGAGCCGGCGCAGCGCATTGAGGATCACCGGCTGGGTGATGCCGACGCGATCCGACAGTTCCCGCTGGCTGGTGCCATCCTGGTACCACAGCACCTTGAGCACGTACCACTGGCCGGGCGTGACGCCGGCTTCGCTGAGATGCTGGCGCAGGGTGCGGGCAACGCTCAGGTGGGTGTCGCGGATGAGAAAGCCGGTGCTGCGGTCGAACGGCAGCGGATCGGCCGGCGCGGGCTCGAAATCCTTCTTCAGTCTCATCACTGGAACACGGCCGGAAAGCGTTTGCGCACTTCGGCCGCCAGCGCCGGCGAGGTCTGTGCGACCTTCGGGAAGGTCTCCCGCCGCTCATAGGGAATGCAGGCGTCGATGACCACCCGATTGTTGTACAGCCTGTCGTCGGTAACCAGGGGATCGAGCCTGGAGGACCAGCAATTCTCCAGGATGCGGAAATCCTTGCCCGGATCGGAGCGGGTGCCCATGGCCCAGATCACGTCGTGGATGTCGGTGGGGTCGATGTCGTCGTCGACGACCACCACGTAGCGGCCGCAATAGCCGATCGGGTTGACCTGCGAGGCGACGAGGCCCACCTGGGTGGCGTGGCCGAAATAGCGCTGCTTGACGGAAATGGCGACGAAGGTGCGGCCGGAGCCGGCCTGGTGGACCCATGCCCCCTTGATGTCGGTCAATCCCGCCCCCTCGAGCGAGTCGAGCAGCGCCGCGGTGCGGATGAAGCAGCGCTCGAACAGATGCGAGTGCGGCGGCTTCTGACTGGCGGCGCAGGTCAGGATCGGGTCGTTGCGGTGATAGACGCGCTTGATGCGGATCACCGGCTCCTGGCGGACGCCGCCGGCATAATAGCCGGTCCACTCGCCAAACGGCCCCTCGCCGATGGTCTCGTCGGGCACGCACTCGCCCTCGAGCACGATTTCCGAATGGGCCGGGAACGGCAGCCCGGTGAGCTCGCCCTTGACACAGTCGAGCGGGGCCCCGGTGAGCCCGCCGGCCCAGTCCAGCTCCGCCACCCGGTCGGACAGCGTATAGCGGGCCGCCAGATAGGTGACCGGATCGATGCCAACGACGATGGCCATCGGGCACGGCTTGCCGGCGGCAAGATATTTGTCGCGCTGGATGCGGCCCTGCTTGCCGTTGGAGATGTAGGAGGCCGCCGTGTCGCCGCCGAAGGCCTGCACCCGGTAGGTCCCGACATTGATGCGGCCGGTGTCGGGATCGCGGGTGACTACACCGCAGGCGGTGCCGATATAGCGGCCGCCGTCGTCCTCGTGATGGATCGGGACCGGAAACTTGAACAGGTCGACGGCGTTGCCCTCGACCACGTTCTCCAACACCGGCCCGCGATCGACGATCTTCGGCGGCACCGGCCTGCACGACTTGATCTTGTCGCGGCAGGCGTTGAGCATCGCCATGCGGTCGCCGGCCAAATCGGCTTCGAGCCCCAGCGACAGAGCCAGCCGCAGCGGCGAGCCGAGCATGCCGTAAATGCAGCGCATTCCCTTGGCGTAGCCGGGGATGCCGTCGAACATCAAAAGCGGCGACTTCTCCACCTTCTCGCGGTAGAGCACCTCGGTGACGGCGCCCATTTCCTTGTCCCAGTGGGCGCCCTCGACCGTGTGCACCTGGCCGGCGGCCTCGGCCGCCTTCAGGAACTCGCGCAGATCGGTCTGCGGGGTCGCGTTCGCCATGGTCTCATATTCCTCCGAAGACGATGCCGCGGAACACCTCGTAGTTCAGCAGCCACTCGAACACCACGAGGGTGAACAGGGTGGTCGCGGCGGCTCCGATCAATGCCTCCCGGGGCTTCTTTTTCCCATGCAGCAGCATGAACGCAAAAACGTAGATCGGGATCGCAACGAAGAAGCCGAAGAAGATCACGCCCAACACGAAAAGCCCCGGCCAGGCCGCCGCCATCAGCACCCTGCCGACGGTGCCGTGCGAATATCCCTTCGGCTCGCCGACGACCTTTCCGGCGAAGAAATCGGCGATGGCCGCGCCGATCCGCGTCGGCGTCGCCGCGACGATGTCCAGGAACGACATGATTACCAGCAACCAGCCTGTCAGCGCCGGCAACATGTGGCCGCGCCCGGTATAGGCGTAGGTCCAGATCAGGAAACCGACGGAGAAGGCGAAGACGACGACCGCCGGGGTCAGTCGCGAAACGGTGACCCGGCCACTCATGGCGAGGTCTCCCCTTGCGCGCGCCACTGGCCGATCAAGAGCCGCACCGCCGGTGCGATCAGGATCAGCACGGTGATCACCAGCAGGAAGAGGGAAATGTTGCGGCTGAAGAAGATCCTCCAGTCGCCGTCGCCCATGATGATCGACTGGTGGAAGCTGCGCTCGGCCAGCTCGCCGAGGACCATGGCGATAACCAGCGTGATGCGCGGATAGTCGTAGCGGATCATCAGATAGCCGAGCCAGCCGAACACCAGCGCCAGGACCACGTCTTCCCAGCTCGAATGCAGCGCATAGACGCCGACCAGTGCCACCGAGACCACCGCCGGGGCGACGATATGGACGTCGACCAGGGTGATCAGGCTGAGCCAGCGCGCCGTCGCCAAGCCGACCAGCGAGGCCAGCACGCAGGCCACCGCCAGGGCCAGGATGAGGCTGAATATGACGCTGGAATTCTCGATCAGCATCAACGGGCCCGGCTGCAGGCCGTGCAGGATCAGGACGCCGAGGAAGATGGCCATTTCGGCGCTGCCGGGGATGCCGAAGGCAAGGGTCGGGATCAGCGCCCCGCCATCCTTGGCGTTGTTGGCCGATTCCGGCGCGATGACACCGCGAATATTGCCCTTGCCGTAGCTTTCGGGATCCTTCGCCGTCTGCACCACCGACGCATAGGAAAGAAACGAGGCGACGGTCCCGCCGACTCCGGGAATGGCGCCGATGAAGGCGCCGATGGCCGAACCGCGCAGAACCACCGGGAAATTCTTGAACGTCGCCCACACCCCGTCGCTGACGCGGGTGATCTTAACGTCGCCCGTGACACGGGCCACCGTGCCGCCCTCGATCGACAGCTTGATCATCTCGGCGACCGCGAACAGGCCGGTCAGAGCGGGAACCAGGGAGATGCCGTCCCACAGATATTCGACGCCGCCGGTGAACCGCACGCCGCCATTGACCGCGTCATAGCCGATGAACGCCAGGGTCATGCCAACGCCGCCGGCAATGAGGCCGCGCAGGAACTTGCCGCCGGTGGACAGGGCGATGGCGCCGATTCCCATCACCGCCAGGGCGAAGAACTCCGGCGGTCCGAACATCAGCACGATCTGCTTGGCGATCGGGATGACGGCGACGAGGATGACGACGCCGATGAGCCCGCCGAGCGAGGAGGCGGTCGCAGCGGCGCCGATCGCCATGCCGGCCTTGCCCTGCTGGGCCAGCGGAAAACCGTCGAAGCAAGTCGCCGCATTGGGGGCGATACCGGGCGTGTTGAGCAGGATCGCCGAGATCGAACCGCCGAACGCGACCGACCCCATGATGCCGCCGACCAGGATCACCGCCTGCTCGGCCGACATGCCGTAGGTGAAGGGAATGATGAGCGCGATGGCGGTGGTGCCGCCGAGCCCCGGAATGGCGCCGAACACCAGCCCGATGCCGGTGCCGAGGACGAGAAACCAGATCCCCTTCAGCGTGAAAAGAAGGGCGATCGCCTCGGAAAAATATTCCACCATAAAAGTGAGCCCTCGCCCTGAATGATCCTCCGGCGGGGCGCAAACCGCCCCGCCGGAGAACGATCATGTTGCCCTGGCGATTTGAGGGCGTCCTTGAACTTGACCATCAAGGTCAGGCTGTTCTTGACCGCGATTTCCGACTCGTCGGCGTCCAACCCTTGGAACGGGCGATTGGTCTGCTTCGCCCAGGCCTGGGTCTCCGGATCGGCGATCGCCTTCTGGATCGCGTCGGACAGAATCTTGCGAATGTCCGCCGGAATGCCGGGCGGACCGGCGATATAGCGCTCCACGCCCATGCCATCGAGCTCGGCATAGCCGGCTTCCGCGGCGCTCGGCACGCCGGCGAAGGTGGACTTCTTTTGGAAGCTCATGATCGGAATCACATCACCCGATTCGACGAATTTCGCGAAGGTTTCCACCGGCGCCACGGCGATGTCTCCGTCGCCGCGGACGATGCCGAGAATGTAGTCGGCCGAGCCCTTGTAGCCGGTCAGGAACTCGCCCTTGAAGCCGATCACCGACATGGCCATGGAGGCGCCGACATGGGCGGTCGAGCCGGGGCCGGTCGAAGTGATCTTCACCGCCTTGCTGGCCTTCTTGAGGTCGTCCAGGCTCTTGATGTCGGACTTCGGCGAAGCCGCCATCAGATATTCTTCGGCCGACATGCGGCCGAGCCAGGTGAGCGTGTTGATGTCGTAACTCGCCTCCTCGCCGAGGACCGCGGGAAGGGCGGCGCCCGGATAGTTGATGACGCAGATGGTGTAGCCGTCGGGCGCCGACCGCGCCAGTTCGCCATAGCCCTTCTTGCCGCCGGCACCGGGCACGTTCTTCGGTATCACGTTGACGTTGTTGGGCAGATACTTGCTCAACACCTGGGCGATGGCCCGGGACTGCGAGTCCATGCCTCCGCCCGGATCGAACGGGATCAGGAACGTGATGTCCTTCTCGGGGAATTCGGCCTTGGCCGCGGACGCAAAGCTCGCCAATGCCACCCCGACGACGGCGAGCGCCGTCATCAAGCGCTTGATCATGATAATTCCTCCCTTTCGAACTTCACATGCCGGGAGTTTGCCCCCCTGTTCTGGCGTTGTTGGGCCGGGCGGGCCGGCCGGATGCATCACTTTAGCAGATGGCCCCACTTCCTGCGCGCCTCGGCGGCCTCTTCCGGGCTCGGCGCGTTGACCTTGGGGAACTGGTCGCGCCAATGGTACGGCCGGCAGGCGTCGATGATGGCGCGCGAGTTGGTGAAGTTGCCCTTCTCGCGGTCCCACGGCGTCAGCCGCGGGTCGAGCGGCGTGCTCCAGGCATTGTGGATGATGTCGATCGAGGTCGCCGGATCGGAGCGCGTGATCATCGCCCAGATCAGCGTGTCGAGGTCGGAGACATCGACATCCTCGTCGACGACGATGACGTATTTCCCGGCGTAGGCGCCGACATGGCACATGGCCGCGACGTGGCCGGCCTGGGCGGCGTGGCCCGGATAGCGCTGCTTGATGGCGACGCCGAGCAGCATGCGCGCGGTGCCGACCTCGTGCGCCCACACCGCGGTCACGTCGGGAACGCCGGCCTTGGCGATGTTCTCGCGCAGGATCGCCGAGCGGGTGACGGCGCGGTAGCGGGCCAGTTCGTCCGGCGGACGCTGCGGCGGGCAGCCGAGGATGATCGGGTCGTTGCGGTGATAGATCGCCTTGATGTCCATCACCGGCTCGGGTCGCACGTCGCTGGCGTAATAGCCGGTCCACTCGCCGAACGGGCCTTCGTCGAGGCGCAGTTTCGGGTCGATGAAGCCTTCCAGAACGATCTCGGCATTGGCCGGGAACGGGAGCCCGGTATGCTTGCCGCGGATGACCTGCATCGGTGCGCCACGAAAGCCGCCCAGGAAGTCAAACTCGCTGACCCCGTAGGGAAGCTCGGTGCAGGCCATCAGGAAAGTCAGCGGATCGCCGCCGACGACGACGCAGACCGGCATCGGCTCGCCGCGAGCGATGAATTTGTCGCGGTGGATGCGCCCGTGCTTGCCGGGCGAGATGTAGATGCCGACCTGCTTGGAATTCTGCACCATCACCCGGTAGGTGCCGAGATTGATCCAGCCCTCGTCCGGGTCGCGGGTGACGTCGTAGCTGCCGGTGCCGATATAGCGGCCGCCGTCGCTTGAGTGCCACCGCGGCGTCGGGAATTTGAGAACGTCGATATCGTCGCCTTCCAGGACGTTCTCCATGATCGGGCCGTCGGTCACCTCGACCGGCGGGATAAGGCGGTTTTCCGCCATGCGCTGGGCGCGGAAGGCCTCGGTCAGCTCGAGCTTGCTCAGCTCCGCCGGAAAGCCCAGCGTCATGTTCCTGCGCTTGCCGCCGAAGAAATTGACCAGGACGCGGAACCCCTTGGGCGAGCCCGGCACCTCGTCGAACACGACGCAGGGCGCATTCTCGTCGTGCAGGACCACTTCGGAGGCCTGTCCGATCTCCTTCTCCCACGACGCCCCCTTGACGACGCGGACCTCGCCGAGCGCCTCGGCCTGTTTGAGCCAGCCGCGCAAATCCGCATACGGTATCGCCGGCGCTTCGGTCTTGCCGACCTTGTCCTTCACAAGCATTTCGTTCATGACGTCCCCTTGAGCGTTGTGGAGTTCAGCGCATGGGACTAATTACCTACCTAACGATGTGCTTGTAAATAGGCATTCGGGAAATTGGGGCCGAACGATCCGCGCCGAGCCGGGCCCGCGCGGCAGGATCGGATGGGAGAATCCGGCATGGCCAAGCGTGTTTGGGATTCATTCCTAACCCCCCGGGATCGCGAGGTTTTTTCGGCCGCCGGCTTTGCCGCTCTGGTCGGCTTCGGCGCCCGGCCGGCGCTGCTTGTCATCGACGTCACCTACGCCTTTTGCGGCGACCGGCCGCGGGCGGCGAAGGTCGCAGCCCGGCTGCAGCGCACCTCCTGCGGCAAAGAGGCATGGGTGGCCGTGTCGGTCATCACGCCGCTCATCGCGCTTGCCCGAGCCAGGGGCGTGCCGGTCATCTACACCACCCACCGAAGACGGCCGGACCAGTGGGACCGGGGCTTGAGTCTGGCCAAGAACCGCCGCGCCGCCGCCGGTCCGGCGCCGACCGAGACCGGCGTCGACCCTGACGACATCGTCGCCGAGGTGGCTCCGGAGCCTGCCGACATCGTCATCAACAAGGTGCGGCCGAGCGCTTTCTTCGGCACCCCGCTTGCCGCTTTCCTCACCCAGTTGCGCGCCGACACGCTGATCGTCGTCGGCGGCACCACCTCGGGCTGCATCCGCGCCACGGTGACCGACGGCTTCAGCCTCGGTTTTCGGATCGCGGTCGTGGAGGAAGGCTGCTTCGACCGCGGTCAGGCCTCGCACGCCGTCAATCTGTGGGACATGCACGCCAAATATGCCGACGTGGTTTCCGCTTCCGCGGCGACCGACTATCTCAAGGGACTGCCCGCGGACCTGTTCGACCTGCCGACGGGAAAACCGCCGGAAACCACGCTGTAGACTGGCACAGCCGCGAGGAAGGCAAACTTTTTTTGCGTATTGTGCCAGCGTCAGACACGTCTGAATTGCTCGGTTTGTCCACCGGTTGACACGGCGCGCGCAATCGCAATCGCGAGGCAATGTCGCCTCGCCGCGACGGCGAGTGGGGAACTTTTTTGGCGCAATTTGCGTCCTTAGGGGCACGACCGAGGGAGGGAGTCGTGCCAGAATTCCTGTCCTGCCTCGCCGGCGACCGAGGGTTGCGCCCCAGGATGCCGGTGTTTGACGAGCGGCAGGGCGGTCATGCCTCGCCGTTGACCGGCCATGATCGCGTCTGCGAAAGGCGGCGGACGGCGACCACTCTCACCTCGGCCAGAGGAGGATTTATCGTCCTTGCAAAACGGAGTAGAAGCTCATGATTAGACAACCCTCGACGGGTTCACGTCGATTCTGCGCCGGCAGGGGGCAATCCTGCGGTGCAGCTGCACTCGCACTTTCGCTTACGCTCGCAGTCTCGGCCGCTACGCTGGGCAGCGGAGCCCGCGCCGACAGCTCGCTTTACGAGCGACTGGGTGGGCTCACCGGAATTACCGTGGTGGTGGATGACTTCATCGACCGGTTGCTCGTCAACGAGACGCTCAACCAGAACCCCGCCATAGCAGCCGGGCGCGAGCACTCGCCTGCCCCATACCTGAAGTTTCAGGTCTCGCAGCTCGTTTGCGAAGTGACCGGCGGACCCTGCAAATACACCGGCTTGAGCATGAAGGAGTCGCACGCCCACCTCAACATCAGTGAAGCGGAGTGGGGCGTGATGGCCGCCGACTTCAAGAAATCGCTCGACAAGTTCGAGGTTCCCGCCGCCGAGCAAGACGCGCTTTTCGAGATCGTCGGCAGCACCAAGCCGGACATCGTCGTTCGGAATTAGAGCGAAACGCAGATCGATCCGAAGTTTTAAGGAGAAGAGCCATGGCCACCCCCGCCACCGTCGTTTTCGATCCGAAAGAGCTCGAAGCCAAAGTGAAGGCGATGTATCGCAGCGTCGCCGAGACTCCGCACGGCGAGTTCCATTTCGAGATGGGCCGTGCGCTGGCCGAACGCCTCGGCTACGAAGCCCGCGATCTCGACCGCATCCCCGGCGAGGCCATCGAGTCCTTCGCCGGGGTCGGCTGCTACTTCCATCTCGCCGCACTCAAAGAAGGCGAGACCGTCCTCGATCTCGGCAGCGGCTCCGGCATGGACACCTTTATCGCGGCGCTGAAGGTCGGTCCGCGTGGCAAGGTCATCGGCATCGACATGACCGAGGAGCAGCGTGCCAAAGCCGAGCGGCTGCGCGACCGGGACGGCTTTGACAATGTGAGCTATCTGACGGGATATATCGAGGAGACGCCGTTGCCCGACGGCGTCGCCGACGTCGTCATCAGCAACGGCGTCATCAATCTCGCGACGGACAAGGGCAAGGTCTTTCGCGAGGCGGCGCGGCTTCTGAAGCCCGGAGGCCGGTTCGCCATTTCCGATATCGTCACCGAGACGCGGTTGCCCGAGAGCATCGTCTGCAATTCGACGCTGTGGGCCGCCTGCATCGGCGGCGCGGCGCAGCAAGCCGACTACCGCGATCAGATCGAGGCGGCCGGGCTGCGTGTCGCCACGATGCACGACAACCCGGCCTACCAGTTCATTTCGGACAACGCGAAGGGCGCCAGCAGGAAATTCGGCGTGAAAAGCATTTCGTTGCTGGCCGTGAAAGCCTAGGCTTGCGGCCGAGCCGCAAGCGGCGTATGCGCGGACAATCATGGCAGATGACCCCGATCGCGCCTTCTTTTGCACCGAGGTCGAGCGGCTGATGGATCGACTTTACGGCACGGCGCTGCGGCTCACCCGCAGCCCAGCCGACGCCGAGGATCTGGTGTCTGAAACCGTGACGAAGGCATGGGCGAATTTCGCCCAACTCGCCGATCGGCGGGCGTTTCCGAAATGGCTGTTCCGGATCCTGACCAATACGCAGATCTCCGAGCGGCGCCGTGCGCAGCCGGCAATTGCCGAAGCGGACTGCGCCGGCGAGGATGGACAGCCCTTCTCCCTGTTCGAGAAATTGCACCAGCCCTTCCTGCTGTGGTGGAGCAATCCGGAGCAGGAGCTGCTCAACAAACTGCTGCGCGAGGACATCGAGCAGGCGCTCGACGGCCTTCCCGAAGGGTATCGCGACGTTGTAATCCTGGTCGAAATCAATGGCTACGCCTATGCTGAAGCGGCCGAGATGCTCGAAGTTCCAATCGGAACGGTGCGTTCGCGCCTGAGCCGCGCGCGCTCGATGCTGCAACGCGCGTTGTGGACGCAGGCGCAGGCCGCCGGCCTGGTACGCGAGGAACATGTTGATGAGTGATCATCACGGCAAGGACGCGCAGGGCGGAATTAGCTGCGAGGAGGTGATCGCACACCTCCTGGCCTATTTGGACAATGAAACCGACCCGGAGAAGCGTTCCTTTATCGAGCGTCACCTTAAGGAATGCCACGCCTGCTTTACACGCGCGGAGTTCGAGAAGGCGCTGCGCGCAAAGGTTCGCCAGCTCGGCGAAAGGCAAACTCCTGCCGCCCTACGCCGGCGGGTGAAGGCGCTGCTCGACCAGTTCTGAGGGAGGCAAACCATGGTCGCGATTGCCGGTTTTTCGCGCCAGCAGATCCTGAGCGCGGTGCGGCAGATGTACACGGAAGTGGCAAGGCTTCCCGACAAGCAGTTCCATTTCCCGACCGGCCGCGCGGCGTGCCGCTTTGTCGGCTATCCGGAGGACTGGCTCGACCGCCTGCCGGCTGCCGCGGTGGAGTCCTTCGCCGGCGTCGGCTTTCCGTTTCGCGCCGACCTGATCCGCCCGGGCGACCAGGTGCTCGATGTCGGCGCCGGCTCCGGCACCGACACGCTGAGCGCCGCCCGGCTCGTCGGCCCGCAAGGCAAGGTGCTCGCGCTCGACATGACCCCGGCGATGCTCGCCAAGCTGCGCCGCAACATCGCGGAGGCCGGGGCCGCGAATGTGGAGGTGCTCGACGGCAACGCCGAGGCGATTCCGCTTGCCGACGCGAGCGTCGACGTGGTCACCAGCAACGGCGTGCTCAACCTGGTGCCCGACAAGCCGAAGGCTTTCGCGGAACTCCACCGGGTCTTGCGACCGGGCGGGCGCGCCCAGATCGCCGATATCGTGGTGTCGCAGCCGGTCAGCGAGCGCGCCAGGGCCAATCCGAAGCTGTGGGCCGAATGCGTGGTCGGCGCCCTGGTGGAAACGGACTACCTGGAGCTGTTCCGGGCGGCCGGCTTTGCCGATGTGAGGGTCACGCGCGGTTTCGATTATTTTTCCGGAAGTGCCAGCGCCGATACGCGCAGGGTCGCCGCGGCGCTCGGCGCGAAAGCCGTCGAGATCACCCTGCAGCGACCGCTCCGCTGAGCTTGCCGAGGCGACCGGCGGCGCAATCGGACGTGTGACCCTACAGCTCCCCCCGCCAGGACTCCGGCAGCACCCCGTCCTTGATGCCGCGGCCGATATAGTAGGCCCAGAGCTTGGAGACGTGGTGGTCGCGCTCGAAGCTCTCCTCCATCATGTCGCACTCCGCCTCGGCCAGCGGCCTCAGCTTTCCGATCGCCATGGCGTCGTGGAGCGCACGCGCATTCTCCTCGAAATGGATGCCGTCGATGAGGAGCGCGCGGGCATTCTCCGCCACCAGCACCGCGCCGTGGGCGCGCAACAGGCAGGCATTGTGCCGCCCCAAGGTGGCGGCGAGCGCCGCGCCCTGCTCTTTGCTGGAAATATGCCCCGGGTCGGGGTGCTCGGGAACGCCGCTGCGCCAGCGCACCGCGTGGTTCTTGACCGGCAGGAAAGGCGCGCCGGCCACCAGCGTGAACAAGGTCGCGCAGGGCGGATGGCAGTGCAGCACCGCGCCGATATCGGGGCGCGCCCGCAGGATGGCGGTGTGGATCACCGTCTCGCTCGGCGGGCGCGAGCGCTCGCGGCCGGCGATGACCTTGCCGTCCCAGTCGACGCTCAGGATCTCGTCCGGCCTCAGCTCGGCGCGGCTGTCCTTGAACCCCTGGATGAGGATGCCGGAATTGTCCGGCAGACGGACGCCGATATGGCCGGAATAGTCGAGCACGCCTTCTGAATGCAGCAGCCTTGTCGCGGCCGCGATGTCGCTCCTCAGCCGCGCGATCGCGTCGATGGCTTCGTTCATCGTGTCGCTCCCTAACCCAACAAATAGCCGAACTTCTCCTTGGCGCGCTTCATCGCCTCCGGCGAGGGCGCGTTGACCCTGGGATACTGGTCGCGCCAGTGGAACGGGCGGCAGGCGTCGATGACGGCGCGCGAATTGGTGGTGTTGCCGCGCGCCTTCTCGAAGGGCGGAATCGAGGGGTCGAGCGGCGTGCTCCAGGCGTTCTTGATGATGTCGATGGAGGTCGCGGGATCGGAGCGGAAGGTCATCGCCCACATCAGGTCCTCCAGATTCGAGACGTCGATGTCCTCGTCGACCACGATCACATATTTGCCGGCATAGCCGCCGACGCGGCACTGGGCGGCGATCTGGCCGGCCTGGCGGGAATGGCCGCCATAGCGCTGGCGGATGGAGACGCCGGTCAGCATGCGCGAGCCGCCAACCTCGTGGCACCACACCGCCTGCACGTCGGGGACGCCGGCGGCCTGGATCTGCTCCTTCAAGAGCGCCGAACGCACCACGGCCCGGTAGCGCGCCTGCTCCTCGGGCGGGCGCTGCGGCGGGCAGCCGAGGATGATCGGGTCGTTGCGGTGATAGATCGCCTTGACGTCGATGACGGGGCCTTCATGCACCGGCGAGCCGAAAAAGCCGGTCCACTCGCCGAACGGGCCTTCCATCCGGCTGTGATCCGGGTAGCAGAAGCCTTCGAGCACGATCTCGGCCTCGGCCGGGAACGGCAGGCCTGTCTTAAGCCCCTTGACCACCTTCATAGGGCTGCCCCGCAGGCCGCCGACCACGTCATATTCGCACACCCCATAGTCGATCTCGGTCGACGACATCAGGAAGGTCATGGGGTCGGCGCCGACGACGACGCAGACCGGCATCGGCTCGCCGCGCTCCTTGTATTTCTGCCGGTGGATGCGGCCGTGCTTGCCGGGCGAGATGTAGAAGCCGACGGTCTTGGCGTCATGCACCATCACCCGGTAGGTGCCGGCATTGATCCAGCCCTCCTCGGGGTCGCGGGTGACGTTGAAGCTGCCGGTGCCGATATAGCGCCCGCCGTCGCCCTCGTGCCACAGGGGGGTGGGGAATTTGAGAACGTCGACATCATCGCCGGTAAGCACGTTCTCCATGACCGGCCCGTCGTCGACTACCTCGTGGGGAATGCGCCGCTCCTTGGCGGCGCGGAAGCCGCCAAGAAAGGCGTCGGAAAGCTCGACCCGGTTGAGGCTCGTCGGATAGCCGAGCGTCATGTTCTGCCGCGTGCCGCCGAAGAAATTGGTCAGCACTCGAAAGCCCTTGGGGTAGCCGGGAATGTCGTCGAACAGGGCCGCCGGCGCATTGGCGTCGTGCTGCAGGATCTCGGTTGCAAGGCCGATCTCCTCCTCCCAGCTGGCGCCGCTGACGCGCCTGAGCTCGCCGAGCTTGTCGGCCTCCTCGATCCACTGTCTGAGGCTCGTATAGCCGACCCGCGGCAGGCCGGTCTCGCCGTCGCCTTTCTTCATCGTCTTCTTCCCTCTCAACCTTTGGCCATCGACCGCTCGGCCATCGACTCGGTGAGCTTGCGCCCGTGCCTCGGGTCGATATGCACGTCGATGAGGCAAGGCCTGCCGGCCTTGACGCATGCAACGGCGCGCTCGAGCGCGGCTGCAAGGTCCCCGGCATCGGTGATCGGGCCGATGCCTTGCACGCCCTGGGCCTCGGCCATTTTGGCGATGTCCGGAGCCGGATGGTCGATGCTTTGGCCGATCCAGCGATTGTCCGGGTTGCGGCCGCGCTGCCTGGCGACACTCTCCTGGTGCAGCTCGTCATTGTAGTAGGAGCGGTTGTTGGCGACCAGGAACAACGCCGGAATGCCGTAGCGGCCGGCGGTCCACAGCGCGTTGATGCTCATCATGCAGTCGCCGTCGCCGAGGACTCCGACGACAAGCCGGTCGGTGTCCCTCAGCGCCAGCGCGGCGCCGATGGTGATGCCCGGCCCGGAGCCGACGCCGCCGCCGCCGTCCTTGCCGAGATAGGCGAGCGGGTCGCGGTGCGGCCAGATGTCGACGGGCCAGCCGCGGGCGAGCGCCGAGAAGGTGACCGGCGTGTCGCCGACGGCCTCGGCAAGGGCGCGGGCGACCTGCTTGAGATTGACGGCGTCGCCCGCCTCCTCTTCTTCGGGCGCCGCCGGCTTCGCCACGCCCGGAGCCTCCTTGTTTCCGTCCGGCAGCGCGACCAGCAGATCGGCGACGCAGGCGTCCGGATCGCCGAGCAGGTGCACGTCGACCGGCGGCAGGGCCATGTGCTCCTTGCCCCAACCCTTGTGCAGGTGGACGTCCTGGCCGGCATGGATGACGGGGACCGGCACCTCGCCCTTGTCGAAGGCCTGGTGCAGCACGCCGCCGAGGTCGATCCAGCCGATGGAAAGGATCAGGTCGGCGTCGCGCAGCACCGCCCTCGCGGGCGCGGAGAGCTTGTTGATCGGGCTTGCCGCGTGCAGCGGATGGTCGGTCGGCACCATGGAGCCCGCCTTGAGGTCGGAGAGCATGTGGGCCCCGAACCTTTCGGCGAGCGCCACGCGCCGGTCCCAATCCTCCGCCGTGCGCCGGCAGCGGCCGTAGAGGATGACCGGGCGCTCGGCGGCGGCAAGTAGCCGGGCAGCTTCGGCAACCTTATTGGCGTCGGCGCGCGGGGGCGGCAGCGGCCGGTAGCGGGCCGGATCGGGGAAAGCGACTTGTTCCGTGACCTCCCTTTCCTGGATCGCCGCGTCGAGGCAGACATAGACCGGCCCGTGCGGCGCGGACGCCGTCTGCTGCCAGGCGCGCAGGATCGATTCCGGGATCGCCGCGACGGAGCCCGGCTGGTCGTCCCATTTGACGAAATTGCGGATCAGCCCGCCCTGGTCCTGGGCGGTGTGGATCCAGTCGATCCACGGCCGGCGCAGGGTCGCGTCGACCGGCCCGGTGGCGCCGAGGATCAGCATCGGCTGGCGGTCGCACCAGGCGTTGAAGATCGCCATGGAGCCGTGCATCAGCCCGACATTGGAGTGCAGCGCGACGGCCATCGGCGAGCCGCTTGCCTTGGCATAGCCCTGGGCGATGGCGACCGCGTGCTCCTCGTGCAGGCACATCAGCATTTCCGGCGTCCGGTTGCCGAGATGGTTGACCAGGCTGTCGTGAAGCCCGCGATAGCTGGCGCCGGGATTGAGCGCGATATAGGGGATGTCGAGCAGGCGCAGCATCCTTGCCGCCACGTCGCTGCCCCAACCGATCCTGGCATCGAGCGGGCCCGCCGGCTCGTCGATCCTGGTATTCTGCCGCGAACCCTTGTTCTTGCTGTCCAACACCGGCCCGCATTCCTCCCTGCTTAGCTCGCTAACGAAATCCGAACGCGCCAAGATGCAGCCTTCCTATGCCGATTGTAAAGGCGCCAGAGCCGGGGCACGCGGCCGCAAAAAAGAAACGCGGCGGCCGACCGGGCCGCCGCGCCTACGCGTGACAGGGAGGGTACTCAGTGAGACTCAGATCTCGACGCGCAGGCCGAGGCGGAACTCGTGCTCGGCCATGTCCTCGAACAGCACCGTGCCGCCGCTGCCGTCGGCGCCGGATTCCACGTCGCCGAGCCAGATATAGCGATAGCCCGCGTCGATCAGGGTCCGCTCGGTGACGGCGACGCTCGCTCCGGCCATCAGCGCCGCTGCGAAGGCCCAGCCGCCGCCGTCCGGAACGACGGTGATGACGGGGCCCGGATTGACGCCGACGATATTGTGAAGCCAATGATAGGCCGCGCCGATGCCGGCGCCGACATAGGGGGTCACGCCATGCCAGGTGCCGAGGTCGGCATAGACGTTCGCCATGATGGTCCACGTTTCGAGATCATAGGTCTCGACCGACAGCCCACAGGCGGGCAGGCACGGGGTGTTTCCGGTGAAGTCGAAGGTGCGGTAATCGAAGGTCAGGTCGGTCCTGAACCAGGAATTGAAGCGATAGCCGATGCCGCCGCCGATCATCCACGTCGTGCCGAGATCTTCGTTCAGAAACGTTACGGCGCCGCTGCCATAGGTGACCACCGGGTCCTCGGCCACCACATAGCCGATGTCGCCGCGAAGATACCATCCGCCCTCGGCGTAGGACGGCGGACCGGCTTCGTCGACCTCGACGATCTGTGGGCCATCGGCGGCCGCGGCCACCTGGAACGCAGCGACGATCAGGCAGGCACCGAGAAAAACAACTCTGCTGAGACTGGACATGACTCTTGTACTTCCATTTAAGGCTGACGACGCGCCGGGCACGCGCGCCGCGACGCAACGTTTCCTCGGTTCAATATGGAAGCAATCGTTTAAAGGAAGCTTAACCACGATTTATTCGAGCCTTGGCCGTTCCGGTTGAGCTAATTCCCGCTACAAGGACCCGGTGGTGACTATGGATAAACGCCCGCTCGTGCTGCGGCGCTCCCTTACCGACTGGCTGCTGCTTGCCGGGCTGGTGCTGTTCTGGGGGTCGTCCTTCGCGCTCACCAAGATCGCCGTTGCCTCGATCGCACCGTTGTGGGTGGTGGCGCTGCGGCTCGGCATCGCCGCGGTTCTATTATCGGCGGTGGCGCTGACGCGCGGCCTGCGCGTACCGGGCGACTGGCGAAGCTGGACGTGGTTCGGCTGGCTGGCGCTGACTGGGAGCTTCGCCCCGTTCCTGCTGATCAGCTGGGGCACGCAATATATCGATTCAGGGCTCGCCGGAATTCTGATTTCCGCGGTGCCCATCTTCGTCGTTTCGTTCGGCCATGTAATGCTGCCCGACGAGCCGATGAACCGGTTCAAGGTGGCCGGTTTCACCCTCGGCATGGTCGGTGTCGTGGCCCTGATCGGACCGGACCGGCTCATGCACTTCGCCACCGGCGGCATCGCCCTTCTCGCCGAGATGGCGGTGCTGGCGGCGACCGTCTCCTATGCGCTGCAGGCGGTCACGGCGCGGCTGATGCGGCCGATGAGCGTGACCATCCGGGCGGCGAGCGTGCTGATGGTTTCGGCCGCCTTCAGCCTCGGCATGGCGCTGACCTTGAGCCCGAACGGACTTGCAGCGGCAACGCCCGGCGCGCTTGCCGCGACCGTCGGCCTCGGCGTTTTTCCGACGGCGCTCGGCGCGCTCGCCCTGTTCCGCCTGCTCGACCGCGCCGGCGCCGGCTTCGTGTCGACGTCGAACTATCTCATTCCCGCCGTCGCGGTGCTGATCGGGACGGTCTTCCTGGGCGAGCAGTTGGAATGGCGGGCGCTCGCGGGATTGGCCCTGATCCTCGCCGGCATCGCGCTCAGCGAACGCAGACGGGCACTCAGGCGACCGCCGCAGCCTCCGCTTCGATAGCGGCGACGATCGCGCCGACCACGTCCTCGACGACGTGCAGATCGTCGCCCTCGCCCATGATGCGGATGACCGGTTCGGTGCCGGAGGGGCGGATCACCAGCCTGCCCCGGTCGCCGAGCTTGTCCGTACCGGCTTCGATGGCCTTCTTCACTGCCGCGCGCTCCAGCGGCTTGCCGCCGTTCAGGCGCACATTGCGCAGGATTTGCGGCAACGGATCGAAGCGGTGGCAGACCTCGGAGACCGGCTTGCCCTCCTCGGCGACGACGGCGAGAATCTGCAGCGCCGCGACGAGGCCGTCGCCGGTGGTATTGAAATCCGACAGGATGATGTGGCCGGACTGCTCGCCGCCGACATTGTAGCCGTGGGCGCGCATATGCTCCAACACGTAGCGGTCGCCGACCGGAGTGCGCTGCAGCGTCAGGCCGAGCCCCTGGAGATAGCGCTCGAGCCCCAGATTGGACATCACCGTGGCGACGACGCCGCCCGCCCGCAGCCGGTCCGTCGCCGCCCAGGATTGGGCGATGACCGCCATCAGCTGGTCGCCGTCGACTGGGCGGCCGCATTCGTCGACGATGATGACGCGGTCCGCGTCGCCGTCGAGAGCGATGCCGATGTCGGCGCGCACCTCATGCACCTTGCGGCACAGCGCCGCGGTGTCGGTCGAGCCGCATTCCTGGTTGATGTTGAAGCCGGTCGGTTGGTCGCCGATGGCGACGACATCGGCGCCGAGCTCCCACAGCACCGCCGGCGCGACCGAGTATGCGGCGCCGTTCGCGCAATCGACCGCGACGCGCAGCTTGTCGAGATGCAGATGGCGCGGAAAGGTGTATTTGGCGAACTCGACATAGCGGTCCTGTACGCCGTCGACCCGCTTGGCCCGGCCGAGCGCGGCGGACTTTGCCCGGTTGCGGGTGAGATCCTTTTGCAGAAGCTGCTCGATTTCGTCCTCGACGCTGTCCGACAGTTTGTAGCCGTCGGGGCCGAACAGCTTGATGCCGTTGTCCTGATAGGGATTGTGCGAGGCGGAGATCATCACGCCGAGATCGGCTCTGAGCGAGCGCGTCAGCATGGCCACCGCCGGGGTCGGCATGGGGCCGAGCTGAAACACGTCGACGCCAACCGAAGTGAAGCCGGCAACCAGCGCCGACTCGATCATATAGCCGGACAGCCGCGTGTCCTTGGCGATGACGACGCGGTGGCGGTGATCGCCGCGGCGGAACACGATGCCCGCGGCCATGCCCACCTTCATGGCGATGTCCGGCGTCATCGGCGCGCTGTTCGCCAGGCCGCGAATACCGTCCGTACCGAAATACTTCCGTGTCATAGTCCGTACCGTCGTCACT
>JAUYJB010000019.1 GCA_030688605.1 Hyphomicrobiales bacterium | reverse complement strand
CGCCAGATACAACATGCCTTTTTCCCTTTGTCCGAGGTTCCCGACTGAACCGTATCGCGGACAGGAGCATTGACCCCGCGGGACGGGGGCGCTGCCCCTGGTAGGAAGGATCGGCCGAGCGAAGCTAGAGCGGTTCATGGTTATAGGGAACCATTTGACCGGGATGATTTTTCGCCGTGGCCAGGCGCGGCTCGCCGGGCGATGCGGTGCATCGGCCAACAGCCGCAACACCGCCACGGCGCAAAAGAGCCCGGCCTTCGGTGGGCCAAAGCGGCCTACCGGGTTCGGTGCGGCGCTCGCCCGATATCCCGTATCGCGCGTCGCGGCCCACGCCTGCCCGGATGAACCGATTTGGACCATCGAATCGATTCCCTATAACCATGAACCGCTCTAGCCGGGATCGTGGGCATTCTCGTCTTTCTCGCCGCCCTGACCCGCTTTGCCATCACCCGCCTGTGGACCGCCGAGGCCTCCGGCTGACGACTTGCCGGCGGCGCGGGCGGTGCTATCATCGCCGCCATGGGCAGGAAAGGCATCGCCGCGCTCATCGCGGGAGGATCGGCCATCGGCCTTGCCGCGACGTTCGCGGCCCCGGCGGCATTGGCCGACAACGCAGCGCCCGGCGGCGCGGCCAAGACCTGCACCTGCCGCCACAAGGGACAGAATTTCGAGCTCGGGGCGCTCGTTTGCCTGCGCAGCCCGCAGGGCCCGCAGCTTGCCCGTTGCGGCGTGTTCCTCAACAACACCTCGTGGCAATTCACCGGCCAGTCCTGCGTCGTATCGATGCCGCAGTCCCGGCCGATGATTCGGCTGGCAACTCACAATCCGCAGCAATAGCCGGGCAAAGCCGGTGACAAACGATGTGGCTATGCGAAGAACTTGCATGGCCGCATGAAGAGAATCCGTTTAGATTCTGCCCAGAGAGGCCATGATGATTGATTCGCGGATGAACCCCCTTTTGCCCGTGGCGGCGGCGTGCGCGCTCACATTCGCAACGCTCGCGGCCCCCGCCCGCGCCGATGCAACCCGGATCCTCGGCGACTGGACAGCAAGCTGCTGGACGGGGCAGGCGCGTTGCGCGGCAGAGACCGACGCACACGCCTATACCGGCCGCAGGCCCTACCGGCTGACGCTGTCGCTCGCCCGCTCCGACGGGGCGGAAACCGGCTGGGAGATCGGCCTTCGCCTGCGCGGCGAGACGCCGGCGCCCAATGCCGACTTGGTGCTTACGACAGAGGATGGCGCCAGCTTCCGCTTCGCGGCCGGCAGCTATGCGCTGACCGGGTCGAGCCGCTTTGTCGAATTCACCGACGGCAACGAAGTCGCGCGCCTGTTCCCGGCACTGCGGTCCCAGCGCCGGCTCACCGTCGCCTTTACAGCGGCGGGAGGCGGCAAGACCACGGCTGCCGTCTCGCTGCTCGGCCTCGCTTCGGCGCTGTCTTGGGTCGACACGCAGCAGGGCCGCGTCGGCTCGTCCGACCGGATCGCAGCGGTCAAGACGGCCGCGCCGCCGGAAAAACCCGTCGAAGCGCCGCCAGAGGGCGCCGAAACGGCCTCAAAGCCGGACGAAACGGCGGCCATACGCGGCGAGACGGCGCCCGAGCCCGCCGAGTCGACCGAACCAGCCGAAACGGCATCCATACCGGACGAAATGCCCTCCATGCCGGCTGAAACAACTCCCGGGCCGGCCGAAGCGCCGGTCAAGCCGGCCGAAGCACCGCCAGAACCTGTCGAAGATGCGGCCAACCCCGTCGAAGCGCCCGTCGAAGAGCCTGCCAAGCCGGCCGAAATCGCCGCCAGGGCGGAGGAAGCGCCAGCCGAGCCCGTCCAAACGCCAGCCAAGCCGGCCGAAGAGCCAGCCATGCCGACCGAAGCGCCGGCCCAGCCGACCGATCAAGGGCCGGCGGAGGTGGCCAAATTGACGCCGCAGACGCCGCCAGCCACGCCGACAGGGAGCCCCGCCCTGCCCGAACCGGTGCTCGCAAAGCATTTCGCCAAGAGCGAATGCGAGCCGCTGGACGGGGTGCTTGCCGACCGCCGCTGGACCACCGTCGCGCCGCTGTCGGAAAACAAGAACCTCTACATCATCCCCTGCTTCGCCGGCGCCTACAACATCGCCTACCGGCTTTATGTCATGCGCAACGACGACGTTAAGACCATGCGCACGCTTTATTTCGCCAACTATTCAAAGTCGCTCGGCTGGTACGGCTCCGACACGCTGATCAACGTCTCCTACGACCCGGAAACCGGCATCCTCACCGCCCTCGGCAAGGGCCGCGGATCCGGCGATTGCGGCAATGCCGCGCGCTACCGCTGGAACGATTTCGATTTCAAGATGATCGAATACCGGGCCTGGTACCGCTGCGAGGAGTCGCTCCCGCCGGAACAGTGGCCGGTCATCTACAGGGCGGAAAAGTAGAGCATTGGCCGGCCGCCTACAACAGGTTGATATTGTAAACCAGGGCAGCGCGCACCGTATGCAGTCTGAGGTCGCCCTGAACCGCCACGCCGCCGATCATGTAGTCGGAGGGATTGAAGTCGTAATATAGATATTCCAGGCGTGCGGCGAGGTTCTCGGCCAGCGGCGCCGAGATGCCGCCACCGATGACATAGCCGGTCAGCGTCGCCGTGTCGCTCGGCGGCGCCGCGGTCGTGATCGCGGCGTCCATATTGGCAAAGGCGACGCCGCCGGTGGCATAGGCCGAAAAGCCATCCATGCGGAAGCCCGCCCGCAGGCGCAGCGAGGCCAGCCAGTCGACGTCGACGCTGGTCGAAGCGGCGGGGTTCACCCCGTCGATGCCGGCCGCGGCGATATCGCCTTCGACGCCGACCAGGAAATTGTCGCGCCTGAGCTCCCATCCGATCAGGGCGCCGCCGTAAAAGCCTTCAACATCCGGGTCGACCGCCGCGACCACCGAATCTCCCCAGCCCCAGCCGGCAAAGGCACCCACATAGAGGCCCGACGGATCGACGATCTGGGGCATTTCATAGACCGGCATGTCCGTGGCAGAAGCGCTGCGAACATCGAAGCTGGCGCTCGCCGCGACGGCAACGGCGGCAAGAACAACAAAGCGAGCGGTTTTCATTGAGATTACTCCATCACATCGCCTCGGCGCAGCGACCGTGCGGCCCTGATTCCGCAACCGGAGAAGGCGAGCCGATGAGACCGCATCAGGGTTAAGAATTCCCTATGCGGTCCGCTCGCCGGGCGAAATTCTTCGTCAATGGAGGGTTAGTGCGGCCGCCCGCGACGATCGATCCCGAAGGCCGATTTCCGACCCTTCTTGCGTTCCGCCCCACCCGGCCCCAAATGAGGAGGGCCAATTGCGGTACGTGCGATCGAACCCCGGGGGGCTGGAGCCGATGGGTCTAAACTGTAAGGCCGTATGAGCTATCTTGCATTGGTCGGGGGGATTGCGCTTCTACTATTTTGCGGTGACCTTCTCGTCCGCGGCGCGGTCGGTCTGGCCGAACGCCTCGGCATCCCGGCCATCATTATCGGCCTGACGGTGGTCGCCTTCGGCACCTCGGCGCCGGAGCTCGTCGTCTCGCTCAAGGCGGCGCTCGCCAACTCGCCGGGCATCGCCATCGGCAACGTGGTCGGCTCCAACATTGCCAATGTGTTGGTCGTCCTCGGCCTGCCGGCTCTGATCGCCACCACCGACTGCGACCAGACCGACATCGTGCGCAACTCCGTCTATGTCCTGTTAGCCAGCATCCTGTTTATCGCGCTCTGTTTTCTGGGACCGCTGACGGTCTGGCACGGCATCATTCTGTTGGCCGCGATGGCGCTGTTCCTGGTCGACACCGGACGGCGCGGCGCCGACCGTCGCAACGGCAAGGCCGCCAAGCCGGGCTGCGGCCCGCAAATGGTCGAAGCGGTCGATGGCGTCTCCGGCGTGCCTCACACCTCTTTGGGCATGTTGGCATTCATCCTTCTGGGCCTGATCGGCCTGCCGGCCGGCGGCCATCTCACCGTCGAGGCGGCCCGCCAGCTTGCCGCGCAGTGGGGCGTCAGCGAGGCGGCGATCGGCCTGACGGTGGTGGCGCTCGGCACCTCGCTGCCGGAGCTGGCGACGACCCTCGTCGCGGCGGTTCGCCGCCATTGCGGCCTGGCGCTCGGCAACGTGCTCGGTTCCAACCTGTTCAATATCCTCGCCGTCATCGGCATCGCGTCCGTGATCACGCCGATTTCCGTTCCCGAACGGTTCCTCGACCTCGATCTGTGGGTCATGCTGTTCACGACCCTCATGATCATGCCGTTCGTAATCAGTCGGCGGACCCTGACCCGCCTGCCTGCGTTCGGATTCCTCGTCGCCTATGTCGCCTACATCACCCTGGTGATGTTGCCGAGACAGGCTGCCTTCGCGGCCGGCTTCTGATAGGACTGAGCCGGCAACTTGAGGCAACCGGCCGGCAGGCGCCGCCGGCAGACGGAGAATGGCTGACGGCATGGACCGCAAGACCGCCCTCATCACGGGTGCCGCCAAGCGCATCGGACGCGCCATCGCGTTCGACATGGCCGCCCATGGCTGGTCGATCGCCGTGCACTACAACACCTCGCCGCAGGAAGCGGAGGAGACGCGCGACGCGATCCGCAAGACCGGCGCCAGCGCCGAGATCGTCCAGGGCGATCTTGCCGGCACCGCCGCCCTCGCCGGCCTTGTCAAACGGGCGCAGGCCGCGCTCGGGCCGGTGAGCTGCCTCATCAACAACGCTTCCGTGTTCGACTATGACGACATCGCCACCATGACGCCGGAAAGCTGGGAGGACCATATCGCGGTCAATCTTGGCGCGCCCTTGTTCCTTTCGCAGGCCTTTGCCGCCGCCCTGCCGGCGGACCGGAACGGCAACATCGTCAATCTGATCGACCAGCGAGTGCGCAAGCTCACCCCGCATTTCGTTTCCTACACGCTCTCCAAGGCGGGCCTGTGGACGGCGACCAAGACACTGGCCCAGGCGCTGGCGCCGCGCATCCGCGTCAACGCCATCGCCCCGGGCCCGACCCTGCCGAATGTCCGCCAGCGCCAGGAGGACTTCGCCAAAGAGAGCGGCGCGACCCTGCTTGGGCACGGCCCGGAGCCTGAAGAGATCGCTGCCGCGGTCCGCTTCATCCTTGACGCGCCGTCGCTCACCGGTCAGATGATCGCACTCGACGGCGGCCAGCATCTGGTCTGGCAGACGCCGGACGTCGGAATCGAGCAGCCATGAGCGAGCCCCTCACCGCCAAGTCCTTGCGGATCGCCGATGCGATGCGCGGCGTCCGCCATGTTTTCGTGCGTGACCTCGAGGTCGAGACCGAGATCGGCATCCATCCGCGCGAAAGGCACGTGTCGCAGCGGATCATCATCAATGTCGACCTGGCGGTCTCCGAGACCCCGGTCAAGGACACCGACCGCTATTCCGACGTCGTCTGCTATGAGCAGGTGGTGGCGCGGGTGCGCGCCTTCGCCGAGGAGGGCCACGTCAATCTGGTCGAGACCATGGCCGAGCGCATCGCCGCGGCGTGTCTCGAGGACCGCCGCGTGCTGTCGGCGCGCGTGCGCATCGAAAAGCCCGATATTTTCGAGGATTGCCGCAGCGTCGGCATTGAAATCGAGCGCTTGCAGCCCATACCGTAGGGCTGGGAACCCGAAGGCAGAGGACGGGCGAAGGAAGCGCAAAGCAACCCGCACGATGGTGAGCGAACGCATCTTGGAGAAGACCGCTCGGGCTGAGCGGCCGCGCGGCGTCAAGCGCATCGCCGCCGTCGCGGCGAAGCTGCCGTCGCGCCCCGGCGTCTACCGCATGATCGGCGTCGGCGCCGAAGTGCTCTATGTCGGCAAGGCGCGCAACCTGAAAAAGCGGGTCGCGAGCTATGCGCGGATGGGTGGCCACACCAACCGCATCGCCCAGATGATCGCGCTCACCGAGGACATGGAGTTCGTCACCACGGCGACGGAGGCCGAGGCGCTGCTGCTCGAGGCCAATCTCATCAAGCGCCTCAAGCCGCGCTACAACGTCATCCTGCGCGACGACAAGAGCTTTCCCTATATCCTGATCGCCCGCGACCATGCCGCGCCGCAGATTTTCAAGCATCGCGGCGCGCGCCGCCGCAAGGGCGACTATTTCGGTCCGTTTGCCTCGGCAGGCGCGGTCAACCGCACCTTGAACGCGCTGGAGCGCGCCTTCCTTCTGCGCTCATGCTCGGACGCCGTCTATGAGAGCCGCACCCGGCCCTGCCTCCTCTACCAGATCAAGCGCTGCAGCGCCCCGTGCACCGGCGAAATCCCGCTCGCCGACTATGCGACGCTGGTCGGCGACGCGACGGATTTCCTGACCGGCCGCAGCCAAGCCGTTCAGGCGCACCTGGCCGAGCTCATGGAGGAGGCAAGCGCGAGGCTCGATTTCGAGCGCGCCGCCGTCTACCGCGACCGGCTGACCGCGCTCGCCCAGGTGCAGGCGCATCAGGGCGTCAACCCGCAGAGCTTCGAGGAGGCCGACATGTTCGCCGCCCACCAGGAGGGCGGCCAGACCTGCGTCCAGGTGTTCTTTTTCCGCAACGGCCAGAATTGGGGCAACCGCGCCTATTTCCTGCGCGCCGACAAGAACGTTTCCGTGGACGAGGTGCTCGGCGCCTTCCTCGCCCAGTTCTATGACGACAAGCCCTGCCCCGCCCTCGTCCTCATCTCGCAAGAGGTCCCCGATCAGGCGCTGCTCGAGGCCGCGCTCACCACCCGCGCCGGCCGCAAGGTGTCGCTCGCCGTGCCGCGGCGCGGCGAGAAGCGGCAACTGCTCGACCGCGCGCTCGCCAATGCCCGCGAGGCGCTCGCCCTGCAGTTGACCGAGGCCGGCGCCCAGGCGCGCCTGTTGGATGAGCTTGCCGAGCGCTTTTCGCTTGCCGCCGCGCCGGAGCGCATCGAGGTCTATGACAATAGCCACATTCAGGGCGTTCACGCCTATGGCGCCATGATCGTCGCCGGTCCACAGGGGTTCATCAAAGGGCAATATCGCAAGTTCAGCATCCGCTCCGAAGACCTTGCTCCAGGAGACGATTACGGCATGATGCGAGAAGTCCTGACCCGCCGCTTCACCCGCCTGCAGCGCGCGGAGACCGGCGAAGAGCCGGGCACGGCCGACGACGACGGCGTGCCGCGGCGGCCGGACCTCGTCCTCGTCGACGGCGGCCAGGGCCAGCTTGCCGTCGCCCACGAGGTGCTCGCCGACCTCGGCATCGACGATATCCCGGTTATCGCCGTCGCCAAGGGCCCCGACCGCAACGCCGGCCGCGAAAGGTTCTTGATGAAGGGCCGCGAAGCGGTCATCCTGCAGCCGCGCGACGCGGTGCTCTATTTCCTGCAGCGGCTGCGCGACGAGGCGCACCGTTTCGCCATCGGCGCTCACCGGGCGCGGCGCAAGCAGGCGATCGGCCACTCGCCGCTCGACGAAATTCCCGGCATCGGCGCGGCCCGCAAGCGGGCGCTGCTGAAGCATTTCGGCTCGGCCAAGGCGGTGAGCCGCGCCGGAATGGCCGATTTACGCTCGGTGCAAGGTATTAGTGCACAGACGGCACAAACCATTTACGATTTCTTCCATGAGCAAACGCACTGAGTCAGCAGCCGCATTTACCCCCGGTTCGCGCCCGACCCTGGGGGCGACCAGCGTGCCGAATATTTTAACCTATGCCCGCATCGCCGCGGTGCCGGCGCTGGTTGCCTGCTTCTTCCTGGTGCGCGGCGACTGGGCAAACTGGCTGGCGCTCGCCATCTTCGTCGCCGCCGGGCTCACCGACATTCTCGATGGGCTTGTCGCCCGCGCCTGGAAGCAGCAGTCGCTGCTCGGCCGCATGCTCGACCCCATCGCCGACAAGCTCCTGGTCGCAACCGCCATTTTGATGCTGGTGTCCGAAGGCATCATCGGCGGCTGGTCGATCTGGGCGGCGGTGGTCATATTGTGCCGCGAGATCCTGGTCTCGGGCCTGCGCGAGTTCCTGGCCGAGCTCAATGTCGGCGTGCCGGTGACGCGGCTGGCGAAGTCGAAGACGGCGATGCAGATGGTCGCCATCGGCATCCTGCTGACCGGCCCGGCCGGCGAGAAGGTGCTTCCCGGCGTGCTGACCATCGGCCTTGGCTGCCTCTGGATATCGGCCATTTTGACGCTTTATACTGGCTATGATTATTTCAGGGCCGGTCTCGGCCATTTGATCGACGAGGCGGAATGAAGATTCTGTATTTTGCCTGGGTGCGCGAGCGCACCGGCCGCGCCGAGGAGGAGCTTGCCCCGCCGGCGAGCGTGACCACCGTGGCCGGGCTGATGGAATGGCTCAAATCGCGCGGGCCGGAATATGAGTCCGCCTTCGCCGACGCCACCGTCATCCGCGCCGCCATCGACCTCACTCATGTCAAGCACGACGCGCCGATCTCCGGCGCCCGCGAGATTGCCTTTTTCCCGCCGATGACCGGCGGTTAGGCCATGTCGGTTAAAGTTCAGAAGGAAGATTTCGACGTCGCCGCGGAGGTCGCGCGGGTCACGCACGCCGGCGCGGATGTCGGCGCGGCGGTGACCTTTACCGGGATCTGCCGCAGCGACACCGGCCGGCTTGAAGCGCTCGAGATCGAATATTATCCCGGTATGGCCGAGGCCGAGATCGCCAGGATCGTCGACGAGGCCAAGGCGCGCTGGCCGCTTGACGGCGTCAGCGTCGTCCACCGTTACGGCCGCATGCTTCCTGGCGACAATATCGTCCTCGTGGTCACCGCCTCGGCGCACCGCGGCGACGCCTTCGCGGCGGCCGAGTTCCTGATGGACTATCTGAAGACCAGCGCCCCCTTCTGGAAGAAGGAGCACCTTGCAGGCCAAGCCGGCGATTGGGTCGAGGCGGCCGAGCGCGACGATGTCGCCGTCGAGCGCTGGGCATCGGCGGCCGGCCGGCGTTAGCTCGGTCGCCGCGGCTTCGGGGATACCATGCGCAAGGCCATCGTCATCGCCCTCGCCGTTCTGCTCATGCTCGGCGGCGGCGTCTGGTTCCTCGGCCGGGAACCAGCGGGATCGGACGCCTATTCCGTTCTCGACGAGGAGGATGAGGGCGGCACCCGCAAGTGCGGCCTGGTGTTTCTGGATGCCCTGGCACAGGACGCGGCCGGCAACGATCTTGTCATCAAGGTGACGTCGAGCACCGAGCTTTTCGAGGGCAGATACCCGGTGGCGCTATTCGGGGTGGAGGCACTTCGAGTGACCGCGGCGGCGCCGGGATTGGGCGAGGGCCTGCGCGTCGTCGACGCCGGCCTCGTGGCCGGCGGGCTCGATACCCGCCAGCGCATGCGCCGGCCCAAAGGCGAAGTCGACTCCTTCATCGCCACCTCCACCGAGATCGACGAGATGCTGACGCTGCCTATCGACATGCTCGAAGGCGCCCGTCTTACGGTGCGGCTTGCCGAGGAAGCGGACGACCGGCCGTTGGAATTGCCGCGCGTCAGCGCGACGGCGGGAAACCGGCTCATTGCCTGCTTCAACGGCATACAGGCGCGGGTCAACGCCGCCGCGCAGGCGGAGCAATCGGGCGCCGGGGGCGAAGCGGAGCCGGGGGCGAATTAATCGCGATCAGGCCCTGGCGCCGGCCGCCGCCTTGGCTTCGGCCTTGGGCTGCACCTCGGCCATATAGTCCTGCATCAGCGTCTTGGTCATGTCGCCGACGGAGAAGCGGTAGGGCCCGATCTCGGAGACCGGCGTCACCTCGGCCGCCGTCCCGGTGATGAAGCATTCGGAAAAGCCTGCAAGCTCCTCCGGCATGATCGCCCGCACCACCACCTCGAAGCCGCGCCGTCTGGCAAGCGCGATCACCGTGCGCCGGGTGATGCCGTCGAGAAAACAGTCGGGCGTCGGCGTATGGATGACGCCGTCCTGAATGAAAAAGACGTTGGCGCCGGTGCATTCGGCGACGCGGCCGCGCCAGTCGAGCATGAACGCGTCGGCATAGCCGCGCCGCTCGGCGCGATGCTTCGACAGCGTGCAGATCATGTACAGCCCCGCCGCCTTGGCCATGCACGGGGCCGTCGCCGGGTCGGGGCGGCGATATTCGGCAATGTCGAGGCGGATGCCCTTGAGCCGCTCGGCGGGGTCGAAATAGGACGGCCACTGCCATGCCGCGATCGCCAGATGGATGGTGTTGTGCTGCGCCGAGACGCCCATCATCTCGCTGCCGCGCCAGGCCACCGGGCGCATATAGGCATCGCTCAGCCCCTGGGCGCTGAGCACCTCGCGGCATGCCCGATTGATCTCCGCCTCGGAATAGGGAATCTCGAAGTCGAGGACGCCGGCGGAGGCGTGCAGCCGGGCGGTATGCTCCTCCAGCTTGAAAATCTCGCCGCCATAGGCGCGCTGGCCCTCGAACACGCAGCTCGCATAATGCAGGCCGTGGGTCAGCACGTGCACCTTGGCGTCGGCCCATGGCACCATCTCGCCATCGTACCAGATCACGCCTTCGAGCTCGTCATACGACATCGTCGCCATGGCCATTCTCTCCCTAAGCGATTTGTGGTTTTGCCTCGACGCTTGCCTGCTTGTATTGTGTGCACGCCCGTGTCCGGAATGAAATATGCAGCTTTCGGTCGAATCGTCGATTTCGATCGCGAACCGCGATATTTCCTTTCGTATAGCCGGATTATCCTGTAACAATCGGCAAAAAATATGTCAACAGTGCTGACGTAATTGCGGGAAAAGGCCGTGGTGCTTGTCGACCGCAGGAAGGACATGGATCGCGTCGGCGCCGAGCAGATCGGGACCGGCGAGGCGCCGCTATCGGACGGCGAGCTGTTCGAGTTCATCGAGCTTCTGTTTTTCGCCTATCGCGATTTCATCTCTGATCCAGACGAGATCCTGAAGGCGTTCGGCTTCGGCCGCGCCCACCACCGGGTGCTGCATTTCGTCTCCCGCAATCCGGGCATGCGGGTCACCGAGCTCCTGGACATCCTCAAGATCACCAAGCAGAGCCTCGCCCGGGTACTGCGTCAGCTGATCGAGGAAGGCTATGTCGAGCAGCGCGAGGGCCAAGAGGACCGGCGGCGCCGGCTGCTCTACGCGACCGACAAGGGCGCGACCCTGGCGGCGCGCCTGGCGGCGCCGCAATTGCGCCGCATTGCGGCCGCATTGAGCCTGGCGGGGCAGGATGCGCAGGCGCCGGCGCGGGAATTCCTCTATAGTCTGATCAACGAACGCGAACGCGCCGCCGTCCGCGCGCTGATCAGCAGGGTCTAAGCTCAGACGGATCGTGGAACGATGGCCCCTCAGAGTGAAATGCCCATCAATCCTAATAGACATGTGCCGCAACCGCTCGCGCTGCAGGACAATGCGCCGCATATCCTGTTGATCGACGACGACCGGCGCATCCGCCAGCTTCTCAGCCGCTACCTGTTGGAGCATGGATATCGGGTCACCACCGCCGAATCCGCTTTCGTCGCCGAGGCGCGCATGCAGGGGCTGGCATTCGACCTGTTGATCCTCGACGTGATGATGCCGGGGCGCTCCGGCTTCGAGTTCGCGGCGATGCTGCGGGAAAGCTCCGAGGTTCCGATCCTGATGCTGACGGCACAGGCGGAGACCGAGCACCGCGTCGAGGGGCTGGCGCTCGGCGTCGACGACTATCTGGCCAAGCCATTCGACCCGCGCGAGCTGCTTCTGCGCATCGCCAACATCCTCAAGCGGAGCAGCCGGGCCGACGAGCCCAGGCGCGCCGACATCGCCCGCTTCGGCGATATCACCTTCAATCTCGGCAATGGCGAGCTGCACCGCGGCGGCAAGCCGATCCGCTTGACGGAACGCGAGCGCGACCTGTTGCGCGTGCTCGCCGCCAATCCCGGCAACACCGTCTCCCGGGCCGACTTGGCCAAGGCCGGGATTACCGGCAGCGAGCGCGCCGTTGACGTGCAGATCAACCGGCTGCGGCGCAAGATCGAGACCGACCCGGCCAATCCCGTGGTCCTGCAGACGGTGCGCGGCGTCGGCTACCGGCTCCACGATACCTGATGGCGACGACGCTCGACAACGCCGGCACGGCGAAAAGCACTGCGGCGCGGCTCGGCCGCATGATCGGGATGCTGATCATGGGCTTGCGCGTGTCGCTGAAGGAGGCGCTGCCGAAGGGCCTTTACGGCCGCTCGCTGATGATCTTCATCACCCCCATGGTGGTCTTGCAGGGTGTCGTCGCCTTCGTCTTCATGGAGCGTCACTGGGATCTGGTGACCCAGCGCCTGTCGGAGGCCGTCGCCCGCAACATTGCGGCGATCATCGAGATCTACGAGGAATACCCGCATCCCAACGACTACAGCATGCTGACCCAGATCGCCGACCAGCAGCTCGGCCTGACCGTCTCCTTCATTCCCGGCGAGGACCTGCCGCCGGCGGGACCCAAGCCGTTCTTCACCCTGCTAGATCGCGCTCTCAGCCGGCAGATCACGACTCATGTCGGCCGCCCCTATTGGATCGACACGGTCGGCCGCTCCAACCTGGTCGAGATCCGCATCAAGCTCGATCACGCGGTGATGCGGGTTCTCGCCCGGCGTAGCCAGACCTATGCCTCGAACTCGCACATTTTCATCGTCTGGATGGTCGGCACCTCGCTGGTGCTGATCGCGGTGGCGCTCTTGTTCCTGCGCAACCAGATCCGCCCGATCCAGCGTCTCGCCGAGGCCGCGGATTCCTTCGGCAAGGGGCGCGAGGTGCCGGACTTCCGGCCGCGCGGCGCGCGCGAGGTGCGCCAGGCGGCGGCTGCCTTCCTCGTCATGCGCGAGCGCATCGAGCGGCAGATCGAGACACGCACCACCATGCTGGCCGGCGTCAGTCACGATCTGCGCACCATCCTCACCCGCTTCAAGCTGCAGCTGGCGCTGCTTGGCGACAAGCCGGAGATCGAGGATCTGGTGCGCGACGTCGACGAGATGCAGCAGATGTTGGAGGCCTATCTGGCGTTTGCCCGCGGCGACCAGGCCGAGCAGGCCTCGGCCGGCGATATTCGCCCGCTATTGGAGGAGATTGGCGCCAACGCCGAGAAGCAGGGCAGGCACGTCGAGCTATCCGTGTCCGGCAATATGTACCTCAATCTGAAGATGGGCGCGTTCAAGCGCTGCATCGCCAACCTGGTCGACAATGCGGTCAAGTTCGCCGATATGATCTCCATCAAGGTCAAGCGCGACGGCGCCTGGCTGACGGTCGTGGTCGAGGATGACGGGCCGGGCATTCCGAAAGCCGAGCGCGAGACCGTGTTTCGCCCCTTCTACCGCCTCGACGACGCGCGCAATCAGGATCTCGGCGGCACCGGGCTGGGGCTGGCGATCGCCCGCGACATCGCCCGCACCCACGGCGGAGACATCGTTCTGTCCGATAGCAAGCTTGGCGGCTTGCGGGCAAAGCTTGTCATTCCGGTTTAGCATCTGAACCCATAGGCTCTAACCTGACCATGCCTAGAGCGACTGCGCAACGAAGCCGCCGCCGCGCCGGCAACGCGGCAATCCCTGCCGGCCGAAAATCCGCGCCACGGGCCGCCGCCTTCCTTACCCTGCTGCTGGTTGCGGCGGCTTGGCTTTCGGCGCCGCACGCTCAGGCGCAGGAGGGCCCTGTCGTGCCGCCGGACGATGCGGGAACGGCGTGCAGCATGCCCGGTGGCTGGGTCGATGTGGCGACGGGAACCGCCTATGAGCGGCGGGTGCTGTTTCACGACCTCGCCACATCCAAATCCGTCGTGCTTCTCGGCGAGAGCCATGACAATGTCGACCACCATCGCTGGCAGCTTCATACCCTGGCCGCGGTGCATGGCCGGGTGGAGAAGATGGTCATCGGCTTCGAGGCCTTTCCGCGCCGCCTGCAGCCGGTTCTTGACCAATGGGTCGAAGGCATGCTGACGGCCGATGCCCTTCTCAAGGAAGCCCGGTGGTTGGAGATCTGGGGCTACGATCCCGGCTTCTATATGCCGATGTTCGAGTTCGCCCGGCTGCACGAGATTCCGATGGTGGCGCTGAACGTCGAGCGGGCGTTGGTATCGCAGGTCGGCGAGAAGGGATGGGCCGCCGTCCCGGCCGAAGAGCGCGAGGGCGTATCCGATCCGGCGCCGGCAAGCCCCGCTTACGAGCACCATTTGGCGCGTGTTTTCCAGGCGAAAGACCACTCGCGGAACGACGAATCCGAACCTGACCGGGACCCGCACGGAGAGGCGGGGCTCGAAGCCGCCGAAAAAGCGCTGGCCGAGGCGATGGAAAAGCCGGAATTTCGCCGCTTCGTGGAGGCGCAGCTGACCTGGGACCGGGCCATGGCCGAGGCGCTCGCCGCGGCCCGGCGCGAATTCCCCGGCACGATTGTCGCCGGCATCCTCGGCACCGGGCATGTCGAGGACGGCTATGGCGTTCCTTATCAATTGCAGGATTTGGGGGTCGCCGACGTGGCTGTCCTGATCCCCGTCGAAGCGGGAAGCAAATGCCGGCAGATCGTTGGAACCGGCTATGCCGACGCCGTGTTCACCCTGCCGCCGGCCTTGGCCGCGCCGTCATCCGACCGCCCCAAGCTCGGCATCTTCATCGCCGACGGCGAGCACGGCGTGCGGATCAACGAGGTCATAGCGGACAGCGTCGCCGAGGCCACGGAACTGCGCGAAGCCGATGAAATCGTCGCCGCCGCCGGCGTCGCGACGAAGACGATGGGCGAGCTGATCGAGATCGTCTCCCGCCAGGCGCCCGGAACGTGGCTGCCCCTGCGCGTGCGGCGGGACGGGCAGCAAATCGAGCTGATCGCCAAGTTTCCGCCGCGCCCCCTGCCGCAGCGGCCGGAGCGCTGATGAATTTCCTCCGCTCCGCGTTGCTCGCGCTGTGTCTCGGGCTGGCGGCAGGCCTCGCCGCCGCGGCCGAACCGCCGCGTCACACGATAACGTTGAGGCTTGATCCCTCTGGCGGCGCCATCGAGGTCCACGACCGCATCGAGGTCTCCGGCCGAAAGGCGCTTCCCCTTCGCCTTGCCAGGTGGATGCGGGTCAGCGACATCCGCATCGACGGGCGCGCGCCGGCTGCGCCCCCTTCCCGCGGCATGAACCCCCTGACCCTGCCCGACCGGCAGCGCCATGAGATCGAGATTGTGGCCGAGGGCACAATTCCCGGACGCGGCCCGGAAAGCGCCAAGGGTGATCCCGCAACCGGCGCGCTTGCCGGTCCCGACGGGATCTATCTGCCCGCCTGGGCGGACTGGTTGCCGGATACCGGCGATGCCGCCATCGCTTACACTCTCACCATCGAGACGCCCGCGGCCTTCAGGGCCGTCGCCACCGGCCGGCTTGGACCCGAAAAGCTGGCCGCGACGGGGAACACCGTCGTCTTCTCCGCAAGCCGCGCCCAGGAGCGGCCCTCGGTCTTTGCCGGACCTTACACGGTCAGCGAGAAAACGATCGGGAGCGTCCGTATCCGCACCTATTTTCATGAATCCGCCGCGGCCCTGGCCGACGGCTATATCGAGACGGCCGGCCGCTACATTCGCCACTTCGCGGCGCTGATCGGCCCCTATCCCTTCGCCGATTTCCACATCGTCTCGGCACCCTTGCCGGTCGGCTTCGGCTTTCCGGGCCTCACCTATATCGACCGGCGGATCCTGCCCCTGCCCTTCATCAAGGACCGTTCGCTGGCCCACGAGGTCCTGCACAATTGGTGGGGCAACGGGGTCGTCGCCGATTACCGGACCGGAAACTGGGCGGAAGGGCTGACGACCTACATGGCCGACCATGCGCTGGCCGCCATGCGCGGCCCGCGGGAAGCAGCCGAGATGCGTCTTGCCTGGCTGCGCGACTATGCGGCCCTGCCCGAGGAAAGCGATGTTCCCGTCACCCGCTTCGTCGCCAACAGCCACGATGCCGCGCAGGTGGTCGGCTACGGCAAGACCGCCTTCATCTTCCATATGCTGAGCCACGAGATCGGCGCGCCGGCGTTCGACGATGGCCTGCGGCGCTTCTGGCAGGCGCGAAGATTTGACGTGGCAAGCTGGGCGGACCTGCGCGCCGCCTTCGAGGCCGCCGCCGAACGCGACCTCTTCTGGTTCTTCGCCCAGTGGACCGGGCGGGCGGGCGCGCCGGACCTCAAGCTGGCGGACGCCTCCATTGCAGCCGATGGCGGCGGGTTCGCGCTCGAACTCGCTTTGACCCAGTCCGAGCCCGCCTATCGTCTCAAGGTGCCGGTCGAGGTCGAAACCGCGGCCGGGACGGTGAAAAGCGACATCCGCTTCGACGGCGCGCGAACGGCCGCGACCATCCATCTCGATGCAAAGCCCATTTCAGTCCGCGTCGACCCGGACCACACGCTGTTTCGGCGGCTGTTGCCGGGCGAGGCGCCGCCGATCCTGCGCGACGTCCTGCTCGACGCCAGGTCCACAGCCGTCTTGCTCTACGACGAGCCCGGCCTCGGGGCGCTGGCGCGTCAACTCACCGAACGCCTGTTCGACGTCCCGCCCGTCACCGCCGACGCGGCGCCCGACCGCCCGCCCGGGACCGCGCTTCTCGTCATCGCTCCGGCGGCGAAGATCGACGGCGTCATGAAGCGGCTCGGCGTGGCGGCGCGGCCGGCCGAAGTCGCCGCCAAGGGCAGCGCCCGCGCCTGGACCGCCCGCCAGGCGGACGGCAAGGCGGTCCTGTTCGTCGAGGCCGACGGGCAGGACGAGCTGCACGGGCTTTTCAGGCCGCTGCCGCACTACCGCTCCAAGAGCTATGTGATCTTCGAGGGCGGCCACGGCGTCGCCAATGGCGTCTGGCAGGCCACCAGCGACGCTCTGACGAAACGTTTTCGGTAAGACGGAAAGCATAATGCCGTTCTCCCCTGGCGGGAGAAGGTGGCGAGGGTCCGCCGGGACCCGAGCCGGATGAGGGGGCGGCTGCGGCCCTTTTACCCCTCACCCAGCTCCGGCTAGAGCGGTTCATGGTTATAAGGAATCGATTCGATGGTCCAAATCGGTTCATCCGGGCAGGCGTGGGCCGCGACGCGCGATACGGGATATCGGGCGAGCGCCGCAACGAACCCGGTGGGCCGATTTGGCCCACCGAAGGCCGGGTTCTTTTGCGCCGTGGCGGTGTTGCGGC
>JAUYJB010000018.1 GCA_030688605.1 Hyphomicrobiales bacterium | reverse complement strand
CTCGATGGTCGCGTTGAGCGCCAGGAGATTGGTCTGCTCGGCGATGTCCTGGATCAGGCCGACGACCTCGCCGATGCGGTTGGCGGCGTCGGACAGGCCGCGCATGGTCTTGGTGGTCTTGTTCGCCTCGCTGACCGCGCGCCCGGCGACCTCGCTCGACTTGGTCGCCTCCGCGGCGATCTCGTCGACGGAGACGGCGAGCTCCTCGGCGGCGGACGCGACCGTTTCGACGTCCTCGCAGGCCGAGCCGATCGCATCGCCGGCGATCGAGCTGCGCTCGGAGACGTGCCGGGCGTTCGAGGAAAGAGTGGTCGACACGTTCTCCAGCTTGCCCACCGCGCCGCCGACGCCGGCAAGCGCCGCCCGGACGCCGTCCTCGAACTTGCGGATCGAGGCTTCGATCCGCCGCGCGCGTTCGACCTGGGTGTCGCGCTGGCGCTGCTGCTCGTTGGCCATGCGCTCGCGCTCGACGGCGTTGTCCTTGAACACCTTGAGCGCGCGGGCCATGTCGCCGATCTCGCAGCGATCCTCGGCCATGGGGATGTCGGCCGAAATGTTGCCAGCGGCGAGTTCCCGCATGGCCACGGTCAGCCTGTTGACCGGAACGGCGATGCTGCGGCCGATCATGACGCACAGCCAGACGACGATGAGGGCGATGACCGCGATGCCGACATACATGTGCCGCTGGAAGCTGGCGCGCACCGCGTTGAGCTCGGCGACCTTGCCGTACTGGTTGATCTCGGCGGCCGTGGTAATGCCTTCGATGGTCGACGGCAGGGTTTCGTAGAGGGCGTTGAGATTTTTGACCTTCTCCTCCAGGGCCGCCTGCACGACGACCCATTTCCGCAAGGTGCCGGTATAGTCGGTGAACGCCGCCTTCAGCTCGCCCTTGATCACTTCCGATACCAGCAGCACGTCGATGACGCCGCCGATGCTGCCGGCGATCTCGTTGAACGCGATCAGCTCTGCCGGATCGCCCTCCAGCATGTAGTTGCGCTCGTGCAGACGCATCGCTTGAAGCTGGACCAGGACCGGGTCGATCTCGACATAGAGATTGGCGACGCGCACCTCGTCGACGATCCCTTCGACCTCCTCGACCGCGTCGTTGAGGCTGCCGCTCAGCCCGTCGTCGACCTCGACGCCGAGCTCCTTGCGCAAGTCGACCACTTGCTTGAACAGGGCCTCGTTCTCGGCCACGCCCCATTTCACTTTGTCGATGCGTTCGACCATGTCGCCGGCCAGTTCGGATTTGCGCACCAGATCGAGCGACACTCTGGTGCGGGCGGCGTAGCTGTCATGGTCGTGGGTCAGGATGGTGTTGTGGGTGAGCAGGAAGTCCTTCTCGAAGCGGCGCATCTGCATGGCGTTGATCATGACGTTGCGCGCCAGGCCCGCGAGCTCGGTATATTCCTGCGCCGCCGCAAAGGCGACGTCCATCCGGTGGCGGCTGTACGAAAAATCGACGGCGATCGCGCCCAACCCTGCGGTAACGACCAGGGCGAGCAGGATCACGCGCGCGCGGATCGACAGGCGGGACCACAGCGAATGGCTAAAAATCGGCCAGACCATGCGCGCCGGCGCAATCATCTGCGACAGCGTTCCAGACGCTGCCCCGGCGTGTAACCGCTTGAATCCAAGGGCCATAAAAATCCCGACCGATTCTTGCCGTGTCGATGCGAATGGCAATTCGCGCTATCCCCAATTCTTGGTCAATTGCGGTAAAATCTTCATTAAGCTTGACTGCGGCCGATCGATGGGGCTCCGCGCGTCGCGCCGCCGAGACACCGCGTCTCATTCGCGCCTGAGCGGTTTCCGGCCACGTGGGACCGATTTGATGGCTCAAATCGGTTCATCCGGCAAGGCGCGGCGCGACGCGCGATGTGGTGCATCGGGCGAGCGCCGCAACACGGTCGGGGGGCCGATTTGGGCCACCGAAGACCGAGTCCATTTGCGCCGTGGCGTCGTTGCATGTCTTCTCCGATGCACCACATCGCCGTTCGACATGCGCCTAGCCACGTCGCAAAATAATCCCGGTCAAATGGTTCCATATGGCCGGGAACCGCTCTAGGTTGCATGCGGGGGCGGCTTGTGGCACGAGGCATGTTCCGCCTCCGTGCAGTGCA
This sequence comes from Hyphomicrobiales bacterium, assembly GCA_030688605.1. Taxonomy (NCBI): domain Bacteria; kingdom Pseudomonadati; phylum Pseudomonadota; class Alphaproteobacteria; order Hyphomicrobiales; species Hyphomicrobiales bacterium. The sequence goes on along the minus strand of JAUYJB010000018.1, from coordinate 2,225 downwards.
CAATGACCGGCGACGGGTGGACGCGGGAGGGACCGGGGGACAGCCATGAGCTTGGCCGAAGAACTGACGGAGACACCGGCGCAGTTGATCGCAACGGCAAAGCGCGCCGTGTCGGCGCTCGACCAGCTCTTCGCCGAGGCGCGCATGGCGGTCGACGCCAAGGTGCGCCGCGACGGAAAAATCGATGGCCGGCTTTTCGACAGCGCCCAGCACGCGGCCCACGGCCTTGCCTGGCTTGCGACCTATGTCGAGGCTTTGCGCCAGCTTACGGCTTACGCCGAGCGGCTCGACGCGGAAGGCCGCTTCGGCGAGATCGAGCAGCTCCTGTGCCAGATCGGGTTCGGCGAATATCTGAGCCAGGTCGCGGGCGGCATCCCGATGAGCCAGGGCGAGTTCGTGCGCGCCCCCGACCTCGGCCTTAGCCATGAGCGCATTGCCGCGCTGATCGGCCAGCCCGGCGTCGCCGAGCTGATCGGCGCCAATACCGCCGAGGCCCGCGCCAGGCTGATTGCGCTTCTGGTGCCGCTCGACGGCGCCTCGGCCTATGCCGATGCCGGCCTCGACGAGACGCTCGAGGCGTTCCGCGAGGAGATGCGCCGCTTCGCCGCCGACAATGTGGTGCCATACGCCCATTCGTGGCACCTCAACAACGAGTATGTGCCGCTTTCGATCTTCGCCGGCCTCGGCGAACTCGGCGTCTTCGGCCTCACCATCCCGGAGGAGTATGGCGGGCTCGGCGTCGGCAAGCAGTCCATGTGCGTGGTCTCCGAGGAGCTTGCGCGGGCCTATATCGCCGTCGGCTCGCTCGGCACGCGGGCCGAGATCGCCGGCGAGCTGATCCTTTCCGGCGGCACCGAGGCGCAGAAGCGGAAATGGCTGCCGAAGATCGCGTCTGGCGAAATCCTCGCCACCGCCGTCTTCACCGAGCCCAACACGGGTTCCGACCTCGCCAGCCTCAAGACCCGCGCGGTGCGCGACGGCGACGTCTACCGGATAACCGGCAACAAGACCTGGATCACCCATCCCGTCCGAGCCGACATGATGACGCTTCTCGTCCGCACCGACCCGAACTCGACCGGCTATCGGGGTCTTTCCATGTTCCTGGCCGAAAAGCCGCGCGGCGACGACGCCGACCCGTTCCCGGCCCCCGGCATGTCCGGCGGCGAGATCGAGGTCATTGGCTATCGCGGCTTGAAGGAATACGAGATCGCCTTCGACAATTTCGAGGTCAAGGCGGAGAACCTCTTGGGCGAAGAGGAGGGCCAGGGCTTCAAGCAGCTCATGCAGACCTTCGAGTCGGCGCGGATCCAGACCGCGGCGCGGGCCGTCGGCGTTGCCCAGTCGGCGATGGATCTGGGGCTGCGCTATGCCATCGAGCGGCACCAGTTCGGCAAGCCCATCGTCAGTTTCCCGCGCATCTCAGACAAGATCGCGCTGATGACGGCGGAGACCATGATCGCCCGCCAGCTCACCTATTTCGCCGCCCGCGAGAAGGACCAGGGTCGGCGCTGCGATCTGGAAGCCGGCATGGCCAAGCTTCTCGCCGCGCGCGTCGCCTGGGCCGCGGCCGACAACGCGGTGCAGATTCACGGCGGCAACGGCTTTGCCCAGGAATATCCGATAAGCCGCGTGCTCTGCGATGCCCGCATCCTCAACATCTTCGAGGGCGCCGCGGAAATCCAGGCCCAGGTCATCGCCCGCCGCATCCTCGAAGGCGGCAACTAGAGCGGTTCATGGTCATAGGGAATCAATTTGATGGAGCCAAATCGGTTCATCCGGCAAGGCGTGGAGCGACGTGCGATGCGGTGCATCGGGCGAGCGCCGCAACACGGCCGGGGGGCCGATTTAGGCCACCGAAGGCCAAGGTTTTTTGCGCCGTGGCGTCGTTGCGCTTCTTGACCGATGTCCCGCATCGCCCTGCGAAACGCGCCTCGCCACGACGCAAATTCATCCCGGTCAAAGGGTGCCCTATGACCATCAACCGCTCTCGACCCTTCGCCGCCTTCCTCCCCTCGACGGCGAGGGTGACCCAAACCAAACTTTCCCTCCCCCGTGACGCTATCGGATTCACACATCTTTTGACCTCAATGATTCCAATAACTTATCTGCCCTACCTTAGGAGAAACGGTCAGTATCCGGTGCCTTCGCATTTGTTGGAAAGACTCGCTTTTTCGAAATGGCCTGGGCGGCTCACTTGAGATGTGTGCATACGATAGCCCCTTGAC
>JAUYJB010000017.1 GCA_030688605.1 Hyphomicrobiales bacterium | reverse complement strand
CGGCGTCGGCAACACCGACAACATCATGGAGCTCATCCACAACAAGGCCAAGGCGAATGGCCGCTACTCTGGGTTCGCCGGCGTGGGTGAGCGCACCCGCGACGGCGACGCTCTCTATCACGAGAGGATCGAATCCGGCGTCAACATGGACCCGAAGAAGCATGGCGGCTCGGCCGAGGGCTCGAAATGCGCGCTGGTCTACGGGCAGATGAACGAGCCGCCGGGCGCGCGCGCCCGCGTCGGCCTGTCCGGCCTGACGGTGGCGGAACATTTCCGCGACCAGGGCATGGACGTGCTGTTCTTCGTCGACAATATCTTCCGCTTTACGCAGGCCGGCTCCGAGGTCTCGGCGCTCTTGGGCCGCATCCCGTCGGCCGTCGGCTATCAGCCGACGCTGGCCACCGACATGGGCGCGTTGCAGGAGCGCATCACCACCACGACCAAGGGCTCGATCACCTCGGTGCAGGCGATCTACGTGCCGGCCGACGATCTGACCGACCCGGCGCCTGCGACCTCGTTTGCGCATCTTGACGCCACAACCGTGCTGTCGCGCGGAATTGCCGAAAAGGGCATCTATCCCGCCGTCGACCCGCTCGATTCGACGAGCCGGATGCTCGATCCGCGCATCATCGGCGAGGAGCACTACCGCGTCGCCCGCCGCGTCCAGGAGACGCTGCAGCGCTACAAGGCCTTGCAGGACATCATCGCCATTCTCGGCATGGACGAATTGTCGGAGGAGGACAAGATTGCGGTCGCCCGCGCGCGAAAGATCGAGCGCTTCCTGTCGCAGCCTTTCTTCGTCGCCGAGGTGTTCACCGGCACGCCCGGCAAGCTGGTCGATCTCGCCGACACCATCAAGGGCTTCAAGGGGCTGGTGGACGGCGAATACGACCACCTGCCGGAGGCCGCCTTCTACATGGTCGGCACCATCGAGGAGGCGGTGGAGAAGGCCGAGCGGCTGGCCGCCGAGGCGGCTTAGGCGCGCCGAGCCAGGATCGAGGCATGGCCAAGAGCTTCAAGTTCGAGCTGGTCAGCCCGGAGCGGCTTCTGCTCTCCGGCGAGGCCGGCGAGGTGGTGGTGCCGGGCATGGAGGGCGAGTTCACCTTCCTTTCCGGCCACGCGCCGATCATGTCGACGCTGAAGCCCGGCGTGCTGAAGGTCACCATGGAAGGCGAGCCCGAGGCGCGCATCTTCGTGCGCGGCGGCTTCGCCGAGGGCAGCCCGGAGAGCCTGACGGTGCTTGCCGAGCAGGCGGTCCCGATGGACGAGCTCGACGCCGGGGCGCTGGCCGAGGAAGTCCAGAACGCGCAAGACGACGTCGCCGACGCCAAGGACGAGGAGACCCGCGCCCGGAGGCAGGAGCGCCTCGACCAACTCAAGGAATTACAGGCGGCACTGCGGCTTTAGGACGGAGGCCTGGCGGTCTCACGCCTTCGCCCCGCGGGCGAAATGCGCGAACTCGGCCACCAATTCGTCATAGACCTTACGCTTGAACGGCACGATCAGCTTGGTCAATTCGTCGAGCCGTACCCACTTCCAAGCGTCGAACTCCGGCTTATGGCCATCGCCGGGATGAGCGATTTCAATCTCTTTCTCGTCGCCTGTAAAGAGCACCGCGAACCACTTCTGCTTCTGGCCGCGATAGCGCCCCTTCCAGGCCGTCCCGACGAGCTGCGGCGGCAGGTCATAGGTGAGCCATTTCCGCGATTCGGCGAGAAACCGCACCGACCGGATATTGGTCTCCTCGTAGAGTTCGCGCAGCGCAGCTTTTTTCGGATCTTCGCCTGAATCGATGCCGCCCTGCGGCATCTGCCACCAATTGCCGGGCCCTTCCGGCTCGGCCGGTGCGTCCCTCCGGCGGCCAACCCAGACGAGCCCTTGCTCATTCAGGACCATGATGCCAACGCAAGGCCGATAGGGTAGGCCGCTCGGGTCTATGACCATCAGGCGTCGCTAATAACTGGGCGAGGGTTTCGACATCAAGGCGCTGACTGGGACCAGAACGATGCCGCGCGCGCCTAGCCCGTCGGCCCAGCGGGCAATGGCAGCGATGGTCGAAGGCAGCGCCGTCGCGACGCCGAACGCCTGGCCGCGCTCGCGGGCCAATGCTTCTAGCTTCTGCAGCGCCGCCTCGATGCTCTCGTCCGATTGTCCGGCGTCGATGACGACGTCGCCGGTGACCGCCGGGAGCCCAAGCGAGTCGGCGACGAAAGTCGCCGCGCTGCGCGGCGAAGAACCGTCATCGATGAAGGCCAAGCCGCGCCGTGCCGCCTCGTCGAGGACCGGCGACAGGGCCCGCGGCGAGGCGGTGAACTTGGCACCCATATAGTTGGTAATGGCGAAATAGCCGGTCATCCGCGCAAGCAGCCAACGCAACTGCTCGATATTCTCGGCCGGGCTGGCGTTCGCAAGCATGGTGTGCGGGCCGGGGTCGGAGTCGGGATAGTCGAAAGGCTCCATCGGCAATTGCAGCGCCACCTCGTGGCCGCGGCTGCGCGCCCGGTCGACCCAGCGCTGGAGGTCCTTGCCATAGGGCGCGAAAGCGAACGACACCGGTTCGGCCAGCCGGCGGATCGACTCGTCCGTGCTCTCGGCGCTGATGCCGAGCCCGGTGACTAGGATAGCGATGCGCTGCGAATTCTTGCCGCCCGTCGCCTGCGGCGCGTCAACGGGACGGGCATAGGCTTGCGCCGGCCTGCGACCGTCTTTGCCGATGCGCGGCATGGCACCGTGCGCGCCGGCCTCGATGAGGCCGGGATCCGGGGCCTTGGCAAGCTGCCTGATAGGCGTTTGCACCGGTGCGGCCGCCGGCGCCTCCCGCCAAACTGGGCCGGCTTCGGTGGGTGCCTCATGGTCGACTGCGATTCCGCGATGGATGGTGATCGTGACGACGCTGTTGCTGGTCGGCGCCAACTCGGCTTCGTCTTTATCGGCGCTGAGACTTTCGCGCATGGCAAGCGCACCATCGGAAGGATCGCCGGCGGTGTCGGCTGAAGATTTCTTCAAGGAGACAGTGACGATGGGTTCGCCGGCGAGAGAGTTGTGGCGCAGCAGCGGCCAAGCGATGAGCCAAACGGCAACCCCAACCAATACCGCCAGCAACAAGGTGAGAATGCCAACACCCCGCCCGCTGCGGCCAGTCTTAGCCCGCGCCGCAACGCCGCGCAGCAACGGTGCGCTCAGATCATCCGCCGCCACAATCCGCGCCGCCTCCTTGTCGGGAACGCGGCTCCCATGGCAGAACCGGCGCCGTCATCCCGTCATCCTCAGTTCGGCACCGCCGTCTTCGTATCCGGCGGGAAGTGCTCGTTCACCTTGACCCCGCGCAACAGATCGATCGCATGGGCGAGCTGCTTGTCGTCCTTCGGATCCTCGGGAATGTAGGCCGACGATCCGGAGGTCCCGTCCTTGCCGCCGCATTCGCCGGCATTCTCCAGATGCCCGCGCAGGGCACCCTCGCCGCGCGGCGTTTCGGTCGACTGCTGCACCTTCAGCTCCTCCGGCAGATCCTGCTCGACGATGATGTCGGGGGCGATACCCGTGGCCTGGATCGAGCAGCCGGCCGGCGTGAAATAGCGGGCCGTGGTCAGCCGAATGGCCCCGTTGGCGCGCAGCGGGATGATCGTCTGCACCGATCCTTTGCCGAAGGAGCGGGTTCCAAGAATGGCGGCGCGCCGGTGATCCTGTAGCGCGCCGGCGACGATCTCAGAGGCGGAAGCCGAGCCGCCATTGATCAGCACAATCACCTTCTGGCCATCGGCAATGTCGCCCTTGCGGGCATTGTAACGCTGAATGTCGCCCTCCTGCCGGCCGCGCGTGGAAACGATCTCGCCGCGGTCAAGAAAGGCGTCGGAGACAGCGATGGCCTGATCGAGCAGACCGCCAGGATTGTTACGCAGATCGACGATGAAGCCCTTCAGCTTGTCCTTGCCGATCTCGTCCTGAAGCGCCTGCACCGATGTTTTCAGCCCCTCGTAGGTCTGCTCGTTAAAGGTGGTGATACGAACGTAGCCGACATCCTCTTCGGTGTGCGAGCGCACGGAGCGGATCTGAATGATGTCGCGCACGACGCGGATGTCCAACGGTTGATCATTGCCTTCGCGCCGGATCGTCAGGGTGATCGGGGTATTGACCGCGCCGCGCATCTTTTCGACCGCCTGCGACAGGGTCATGCCCTGAACCTGCTCTCCGTCGAGATGGGTGATCAGGTCGCCGCCAAGGATTCCGGCCCGCGCCGCCGGCGTGTCGTCGATGGGGCTGACCACCTTGACCAGGCCGTTCTCCATGGTCACCTCGATGCCGAGGCCGCCGAATTCGCCGCGCGTCTGCACTTGCATGTCGCGGTAGCTCTTCGGGCTGAGATAGCTCGAATGCGGGTCGAGGCCAGCGAGCATGCCGTTAACCGCCGATTCGATCAGCTGGGAATCCTCCGGCTCCTCGACATAGTCGGAGCGGATGCGCTCGAATACCTCGCCGAAAAGATTCAGCTGGAGATAGGTCTCCGAATAGGCGCCCGCCGCCTCAGCGGGAACGAATTTCGCAATTGACACGGCAAGGCCGCCGGCGAAGCCGACAACCAACGCCAACACCGGAAGTGTTGCTCTTCGCATTAGCCACGCACCCTTTCTTCTGCGCTGGCCCACCAAGGGGTCGGGTCGATAGAAATTCCGTCTTTACGGAACTCGACGTACAGCACCGGACGGTCAGATGCTCCGGATCCGGCGAATGAATGTCCGAACGCCGCTCCCTCGCCCATGGTGCCGACCGGCTCACCGGCAAGCACAAACTGACCGAGGCCCACGCTGATCCGCTGAAGGCCGGCAAGGAGCACATGATAGCCACCGCCGACATTTATAATCAAGAGTTGTCCGTAACTGCGGAAGTTTCCGGCGAATACGACCCAACCGTCCGACGGGGAGGTGACTTGGGCCGAGGCGCGCGTGGCGATGGCGACTCCACGCGTGGTGCTGTCGAAGCCGTTGGCCTCGCCGAACTGACTAACCATCGAGCCATTGACAGGCAACGGCAATAGGCCCTTTGCAGCAGCAAAGGACATGGCCGGGCGGATGCGGCCGGGGTCAGTCAGCGCCGCGCGCTGTAGCGCCGGCTCCATGTCGCTCCGGCCTTCGGCTTCCGCCTCGGGCTTAATCTTTTCGTCCATCCGAGAGATCAGTACCTGCAGGCTCTGGGTCTCCCCGGCGAGCTTATCGGCTTGGCGGCGCGCCTCCTCGAACTCAGCCAGGGTTGCGGCAAGGTTGGAACGTTTCGATTCGATCAGCGCCTCGATGCGCACGCGTTCTCCGGCGAGCGCCCGGGTGCTGACGGCCAGCCGCTCCTTTTCAGCCCCTATCTGCTCGCGCAGGTTCATCAGTTCGGTCAGATCGCTGGCTAGCTTCTGTGCCGTCACCCGCAATTCCGGCACCACCGCCCCCATCAGCATGGCCGAGCGGATCGCCGCCAGCGCGTCCTGCGGCCGCACCACTAGGGCCGGCGGCGGAGTGCGCCCGAGCCGTTGCAGGGCGGCGAGGATTTCGGCCAGCGCCGCGCGCCGCGAGCGTAAGGAGGCTCGGATTATCTCTTCCTGATCGTTGAGCTGTTCAAGGCGTGTCTCCGCCGCCTCGATCTGAGCTTCCCCCGCCTTGATCTTGTCGGCGGTGTCGATCAGCCGCCGGGTCAACTCGGCCCGATCCGCTTTGATGGCGGTGACCTGAGACTTGAGCCGGACAGTTTCCTCCTCGGTGAGCTTGAGCGACTCAGTGAGCTGTCGGAGGTCAAGCTCCACCGACGCCTTGAGCGGGTCGGCCATCGCCGCGCCGTACGTGAACATGCCAAACGCTACGGCCGCGCCAAGACCCCGACACACTCGCAGCATGCGCACAGTACTAGCTCTTACGGTCACAGAGTTCGGCTCCATGCCCCTCTCTTCCGGTCACCTTACACACCATCACCCCCCAGGATATCCGTCGATCGGTAGCCTAACTGCGTTAAGAGATTGTCAATCATAGGGCAGAAGAGGGGCAATATCGGCCCTACCCGCGATGATAGGGATGGCCGGCGAGAATGGTCATGGCGCGATAGATCTGCTCGACAATCATCGCCCGGACCAGCAAATGCGGCCAGGTCATGGCGCCGAGCGACAAGACAAGGTCGGCCGCGCGCTTGACGCCCGCGCCATGGCCGTCCGGTCCGCCGATGAGGAACGCCGCCCCAGACACGCCATCGTCGCGCCAGCTCGCCAGAAGCGCGCTCAATTCCCGGGTGCTTAGCGCCCGGCCGGCTTCGTCGAGGACAACCTTGCCGACCCCCGCCGGCACCGCGGCGATGAGTTTCTGTCCCTCGGATTTCCGGCGCAGGGTTTGGGTGGCCTCGCGCCCCTCGTCGAGTTCGACAATGTCGGGGCCGGAAAAGCCAAGCGCTCGGCCGGAGCGGCGGGCGCGGTCCACATAACGGTCAACGAGTTCGCGCTCGGCACCTTTCCGCGCGCGGCCGATGGCGGCGACTATGACCCGCATGGCTTACAACATGGCCCGTGGCAGGCCCCGGCTCACATTGCCATCCGCTCGGCCGGCTGCGCCGCCGACCACATCTTTTCCAGATTGTAGAAGGCGCGCACCTCGGGGCGGAAAATGTGCACGATCACATCGCCAGCGTCGATCAAGACCCAGTCGCAATTCGGAATGCCCTCCGCGTGCATGCGTCCGAAGCCGGCCTGCTTGAGATCGCCCAGGAGACGCTCGGCAATGGCGCCGACATGACGCTGCGAGCGACCCGATGCGACGATCATATAGTCGCCAATCGACGATTTGCCCTTCAGGGAGATGGTTGCCGCTTGTTCCGCCTTGGAATCGTCCAGGCTCTTGAGAACCGTATCGAGCAGCGGCACTTTCGGCTTGCGCCTACGCGCAGGCGTCAACTGAGGCGCGCCACGACTGGCGCCCTCCGAGGGTGTTGTCATTGTCGCGTGAAGATCCTTCTCTCATCCATCACTTTGTCCGGGCTCCGCGCGGAGATTGCGCTGCGTGCGTCCCGGGCACGCCAACCTTTCCGGACGAGCGTTACAATAAAACGCGTTCGTCATGATTTTCAATAGACGCTGCCAATTCGTTCACTTCCTTTGCCGCGGACCATGCCGGCGCAGACGGCTCGACGACAGCAGGCTTAGGGGGCCCGAGAGAAAGCACCATACCGGCGGCGCAAGCCCCGCCAGCAGCCGGGCGTCTTCCTCGTCGATACGCCGGTCGGCATAGCGAAGTGCGGCCGGTGATGACATCGCGCGCAGCCGGTACGAAGGCCGGTCAATGACGGCGACAGGCACCAGCTCGAAAATCTCCGGCCAGCGGTTCCAGCGATGGATGGAAGCGAGATTGTCGGCGCCCATGAGCCAGACGAAGCATACGTCTCGTTGCGCGCGGATCAGCGCACGCAACGTGTCGCGTGTGTAGATCAGCCCAGCATCGCGCTCAAAGGTCGAAATCTTGATGCGCGGGTGCCGCGCGATCTTTCTGGCCGCCGCGCAGCGCTCTTCATAAGGGGCAAATTCGCCTGTTTCCTTGAGCGGATTTACCGGCGAGACCAGCCACCAGACCTCGTCGAGGGCAAGACGCTTCCAGGCTAGCAGGCTGGCATGGCGGTGGCCCTCATGCGGTGGATTGAACGAGCCGCCGAACAGGCCGATGCGGCGGCGATGCCCGGCAATTCGGCCGGACGGGGAGGGGTGGGGAACCATCTGCGAACCGGCCGAGATATGCAATTACGGCCGCGTCTGGCCCGTGCCGTGAACGCGATATTTGAAGCTCGTCAATTGTTCAACGCCGACCGGCCCGCGGGCGTGCAGTTTGCCCGTGGCAATGCCGATCTCAGCACCCATGCCGAATTCGCCGCCGTCGGCGAACTGTGTCGAGGCGTTGTGCAGCACTATGGCGCTATCGACGCGGGCGAGGAATGCGTCAGCGGCTGCCCGATCGTCGGTTATGATGGCGTCGGTGTGCCGCGAGCCATGGGCAGCAATGTGCTCGACCGCCGCGTCGAGCCCGTCGACGACGCCGAGGGTGATGATGGCATCGAGATATTCCGTGTCCCAATCCTCGGCCGTCGCTGGAACGACACGCTTGTCGGCGGCCCGCGCCGCCCTATCGCCGCGCACCTCGCAGCCAGCCGCGATCAATGCCTCGATCAGCGGAGCAAGGTGACTGTCAGCAAGTTCCCGGTCGACCAGCAGTGTCTCCGCCGCGCCACAGATGCCGGTGCGGCGCATCTTGGCGTTGACGGCGATCTTCTTGGCCATTTCGATGTCGGCAGGCGCATGGACATAGACGTGGCAGATGCCCTCCAGATGGCTGAACACCGGCACCCGCGCCTCCGCCTCGACGCGGCCGACGAGGCTCTTGCCGCCGCGTGGCACGCTCACGTCGATGGCCCCGTCGAGCCCCTTCAGCATCAGCCCGACGGCGGCGCGCTCGGTGGTCGGCACGATCTGGATGGAGGCTTCCGGCAGCTCCGCCGCGGCGAGCCCGCGAGCGAGCGCGGCATGAATGGCGCGGCTCGAATGGAAGCTCTCCGAGCCCGGGCGTAGGATCGAGGCGTTGCCGGCCTTCAGGCACAGCGCGCCGGCATCGGCAGTGACATTGGGGCGGCTCTCGAAAATAATGCCAACGACGCCCAGCGGTGTGCGCACACGCTCGATTCTCAGCCCGTTGGGTCGCGCCCAGGCTGCAATCACGTGACCCACGGGATCATCAAGCGCGGCGATCTCCTGGATGCCCTTGGCCATGGCCTCGACCCGGTCCACGTCGAGCCGGAGGCGGTCGATGAATGACGCAGGCCGGCCGGCCTCTCTGGCGGCGTCGATATCGCCCTTGTTGGCGGCGAGGATTTCGGTCTGCGCCGCGCGCAACTCGCAGGCCATGGCGATCAGCGCCGCGTTCTTCTGCGTCGTGCCGGCCGTCGCCAGAACCCGCGCCGCCGCCCGCGCCCGCGCGCCGAGCGCCATCATCTTGTCGCTCAGGCTGCGGTTCCCGGCGCTCTTGCCGCGTTGGCCCTTGTTATCGACGGGCAAATCCATGCGTTCCTACTCCCGTTTCAGTACCAGATCGTCGCGGTGGATCAGCTCCGTGCGGCCAGCATAGCCGAGGATCGCTTCGATTTCACCGCTCTTGCGCTTGAGGATGCGGCGCGCATCCTCGATATCGTATGCCGACAGGCCGCGCCCTAGCTCGATGCCATCGGCGGTCTTGACGAGGACGGCGTCGCCGCGGCGGAACCGCCCTTCGACCTTGACGACGCCGGCCGGCAGCAGGCTCTTGCCCGACTTCAACGCGGCCACCGCGCCGTCATCGATGATCACCGCGCCGCGCGGCTCGAGCGAGCCGGCAATCCACGCCTTGCGCGCTGTCACCGGGCTTGCGGCCGGGATGAACCAGGTGCAGCGCGCCCCGTCATTGAGACGGGCCAGCGGATGGGCGACCTTGCCGGAGGCGATCGCCATATGGGCGCCGGCGGAAACGGCGATCTTTCCCGCCGCGATCTTGGTCACCATGCCGCCGCGCGACAAGCCGGAGCCGACATCGCCGGCCATGGTCTCGATTTCCGGCGTGATCCGCCCCACCCGCTCGACGAACTTTGCCCCCGGGCTGCCCGGCACCGCGGTGTAAAGCCCGTCGACGTCCGACAGCAGCACCAGGCAGTCGGCGCTCATCATGCTGGTTACGCGGGCGGCAAGGCGGTCATTGTCGCCATAGCGGATCTCGTTGGTGGCCACCGTGTCGTTCTCGTTGATGATCGGCACGGCTTTCAGGCGCAGCAGCGTCTCGATGGTGTTGCGGGCGTTGAGATAGCGCCGCCGCTCCTCGGTGTCGCCGAGGGTGAGCAGCACCTGGGCCGCGGTCAGGCCGCGCGCGCCCAGAGCGTCCTTGTAGGCGTGGGCGAGCGCGATCTGCCCGACCGCGGCCGCGGCCTGGCTTTCCTCGAGCGCCAGCGCCCGCACCGGCAAGGCGAGGACGCCGCGGCCGAGCGCGATGGCGCCCGACGAGACGATGAGCACATCGGCGTCGCTGCGCGCCAGCCCGGCAATGTCCTCGGCCAACGTGTCGAGCCACTTGGCCCTTAGTCCGGCCGTTCGATCGACCAGCAGCGAGGAGCCGATCTTGACGACGATGCGGCGGAATTTGCCGAGTTTGGGTCGCGCGCTCATGGCCGCCAGACCTCCACGTGCGCCGGCTCGGCTCGGGCGTTCTCCGCATCGATACGCGCGAGAAGCCCGCGCAGCACCTCGCGCACCCCGTCCCCGGTGGCCGCCGACAGCCGCAGGGCCGGCTTGCCCGCCGCCCTGGAAAGCGCCTTGCGCCGCGCGACGACGAGTTCCTCGCTCACCGCGTCGCATTTGTTGAGCGCCACGATCTCCGGCTTTTCGTCGAGCCCGTGTCCGTAGGCGGAAAGCTCGTTGCGCACCGCCCGGTAATTTACCGCGGGATCCTCGCCGGTCGCATCCACCAGATGCAACAGCACCCGGCAGCGCTCGACATGGCCGAGGAACCGGTCGCCCATCCCGGCTCCCTCATGGGCGCCTTCGATGAGGCCCGGAATGTCGGCGAGCACGAATTCGCGGCCATCCACTGCAGCGACGCCGAGAATCGGGTGAAGCGTGGTGAAGGGATAATCGGCAATCTTCGGCTTGGCGGCGCTCACGGCGGCGAGAAAGCTCGATTTGCCGGCGTTCGGCAGGCCGACGATGCCGGCATCGGCGATCAGCTTCAGGCGCAGCCACACCCAGCGCTCCTCGCCCGGCGCTCCGGGATTGGCGCGCCGCGGCGCCTGGTTGGTGGCGGTCTTGAAATGGGTGTTGCCGAAGCCGCCATTGCCGCCGCGGGCGAGCCGCACGCGCTCGCCAACCCGTGTCATGTCGGCAATCAGGGTCTCCCTATCTTCCTCGAAGATCTGGGTACCGACGGGAAGCCTGAGCACCGCGTCGGCGCCATTGGCCCCGGTGCGGTTCTTGCCCATGCCGTGGCGCCCCTTGGCGGCCTTGAAATGCTGCCGAAAGCGGAAGTCGATCAGCGTGTTGAGCCCCTCGACGCACTCCGCATAGACGCTGCCGCCGCACCCTCCGTCGCCGCCGTCGGGACCGCCGAACTCGACGAACTTCTCGCGCCGGAACGAGGCGCACCCCGCCCCGCCGTCGCCGGAGCGGATATTGATCTTGGCCTCGTCGAGAAACTTCATGGCATTGCTTCTTACGGTTGCGGCGCCCGTTTCCTAGCCGAAAGCGGCGGCGTCGAACAGATGTCGCGATTTCTCATGCGCTGAGCGGCCCGCCCCATTGCCTGAGGCTTGCCCATAGCCCGTGGTCGAGGCGGAACCGACGCACCGGCACAGTGCCGCCGAAATAGCGCGACTCCATCATGTCGTCGCCGCAATATTGAAAGCCGCATTTTTCCAACACCCGGCGCGAGGCGGCGTTGGTGATGCGGCAGCCGGCGGCGAGCCGCTTGTAACCGTGGGCGAGAAAAGCGAAGTCGACGACCGCGCGCGCCGCCTCCGTCGCCAAGCCCCGGCCCCAATGGGGCTCGCCGAGCCAATAGCCGAGATCGGGCGCGTCGCCCCCCTCCAGGCGGTCGAAGCCGACGACGCCGACGAGGCGACCGTCGGGAGGCTTCAAGACGATCGCGAACCGCGCCTCGCGCGCCGCCACCGGGCTTGCGATCCACCGGCGGGCATCCTCTTCGCCGTAAGGGTAGGGCAACCTGCCGGTGTTCTCGACCACCCGCGGATCGTTGGCAAGGGCGGCGAGCGCTGCCGCGTCCACGGGCCGGGGCGCGCGCAATATCAATCGCGCTGTCTCAAGGAACCCGTCCTCGTCGTCCGTTTCCTCGCTCATCCTCGTTCCCTCCGGTCAATGAAAAAGGGGAGATGGCATCCCATCTCCCCTTGCTTCTGACCGATCTGGTTCCGCCGGTTCGACGAGATGCCGGCGGATCGGGATTGTCTGTCCGCCGTTACTTCTTGGCCTCCATCGGAAGCACCGACACATAGGTGCGGCCGCGGGCCTTGGCGCGGAAATCCACATTGCCCTCGACGAGCGCGAAAATGGTGTGGTCCGTGCCCATCCCGACATTGTCGCCGGGGTGCCACTTGGTGCCGCGCTGGCGCACGATGATGTTGCCCGGCACGACGTTTTCGCCGCCGAACTTCTTCACGCCGAGGCGCCGGCCGGCCGTATCGCGGCCGTTGCGCGACGAGCCGCCTGCCTTCTTATGAGCCATTGCCGTTACTCCTCAGTCGACTGTTTACCTGCCGGCCGGCTTCTTGGCGGGTGCCTTCCTTGCCGTTGCCTTTTTGGCCGGGGCCCTCTTTGCCGCTGCTCTCTTGGCGGGAGCCTTCTTCGCCGCCGCCGCTTTCGTTGCCGTCTTGGCCTTGGGTTTCGCCTTCGCCATGGTCTCCGCTTCCCTCTTGGTTTTCGGTTCAGCCTCTGCCTTCGCCGTTGTCGCCGGCTCGATCGCCTTTGCCGCTTTTGCCGCGGTCGGTTTCTTGCCGCCGGTCAGGATCTCGGTGATCTTGACCTTGGTTAGCATCTGCCGGTGGCCGCGGGTGCGCCGATAGCCCTTGCGGCGCTTCTTCTTGAAGACCGTGATCTTCCTTGCCCGCGCCTGCTCGACCACTTCCGCCGCAACACAGGCATCGGCGACCAAGGGCGCGCCGACGGCGAGCTCCTTGTCGCCGGCGATCAGAAGCACCTCGTTGAATTCCACACTGTCGCCGGCTTCGCCCGCGAGCTTTTCCACCGACAGCACTTCGTCCGGCGCGACGCGGTACTGCTTGCCGCCGGTCTTGATCACAGCGTACATGGCTTCTTATCCCAATTGTTTCAACCGCGCCCTGCGGCGCCGCGCACGCGCGGACTTGTTGTGGTCTTGTTGATGGCCTCGGGCAGCGTCTTTAAGCGGCCCGCACTATAGTTGCGACACCCAAACTGTCAAGGCGCGCCGATGCGTGGGGCGGCCGGTTGCCGCGTGCCTGTGCCGGCGCAAGTCTCTATGCTATGGCTCGCCGACCGCTTATATGCCGGGCAGAGCGCGACCGCGGAGGGGTGCCGGAGTGGTCGAACGGGGCGGTCTCGAAAACCGTTGTGCGCGCGAGCGTACCGTGGGTTCGAATCCCACCCCCTCCGCCATTATCCTATTGCGAACCTCGAACAGCGCTGCATCAGCACCGAAATTTCTTTGGGTTTCAAAGGGGTTTAGCAGATCCGACCGAACCTCAGAGACTGGTGGTGCGCCGAATTTTTAGTCTCTGAACGGCTTTCGTCTCTTTCCGACCGAACCTCGTCGGAATTGGTTCGGTCACGGAAAACGCCGTATTTTCAATTGATTGTGGTTTTGCCCGGCCGAACTTTCTGCGGCACGGTGATTGCCAGCCATGTAAACAGAGACACCCAAGGTAGGCGTTTTGGAGCGTGGGTGCGGGCAATGTTGCGGCAGACCTTCACCCTACAGCTAAGCCGACGCCGCCGTACCGCATACGACGGCGCTTGGGTGGGTTGTGCGGCGAGACCGTCAGCAAGAGATGGTCTTCCGCTGTCACGGTCTTTCGCTAGGTGGCAGGATCGCTGGAGAAGCGGATCGGCACGACCGCTGTCAGCAACGTCGCGATCCGAACCCAAGCAGGCCTTCGCGCCGCAACCGTAAACGACAGTACCCATTTCGGCCGCTGGAGACGGAGTCACGCTGCATGGGCATTATTCAGCTGGATCGGCGAAGGGCGTGTCCGGGTTGCTGACATAGAACAGCACCATGCTCGTCGGGTCTGCCGCATCGAGGTTTCGGCCGGTCATCCGCACGCGTGGCGGCTCGACGAAGACCTCTCCCGCCTTGACGGTGACCGGCTCGCGCCCGTCCAGCTCCAGCGTGAATGCACCTTGCAGAACATAGACAGTCACCGGGAAACGGTGCGAGTGGAAGGGCGTGCGATCGCCGGGCTCCAGTTTCGCGAACAGCACCCGGATCTCTTGTTGTTCCGTTTTCGGCATGGTCTCCACCACTTCGCGGTGCAGTGCCCTGAGTTTCGCCGCACCTGAAACCTGCGCCGAGGTCGTGACGCCGACCTCAAGACCTTCGATCGCCTTGCTTACGTCCATAGTCGTGTGCATCGCGTCCTCCATCGGTTAGCCGCACTGCAAGGATTACGCCTGGCTCGCCTGCTGCGGCAGCAGCAATGTTGCGAAAGCGGCCTGCAAAAGCGCATAACAAGCAATGTTCGACTGGAGCGACCTGAAATATTTCGTGGCAATCGCGACGCATGGCAGCACCATCGCGGCCGCCAAGGCGCTCGGCGTCAATCAATCCACCGTACATCGACGGATAGGCGAGTTGGAGCGCCGATTGGGCCACGCACTGGTGAGGCGGCATCCGTCCGGCTACAGGCTGACCGAGTTCGGCGAGGCGTTGCTTCCTGCCGCGCGGAATGTGGAGGATGCGGTGGGCGCCGTCGAGCGCCAGGTGCATTCCTACTCCCACCAGCTGCACGGCGTCATCAGGCTGACCTGTCCAGAGCCGCTGGTTTCACGCATTTCGGACTCGACCCTGCTGAAACTTTTCCACGAGCGCTATCCTGGATTGAGAGTCGAGTTCGTCATGAGCGACACTTATCTCGATCTCGCCAAGGGCGAGGCAGATGTCGCACTACGTTCCGGCGAACCGGACGACGAAAATCTTGTCGGTCGCAAGATCGGCGACTCCATCTGGGCGGTCTACGCCAGCCGCGACTATGTCGAACGACACGGCAAGCCACAGAGGGTGGAGGACATCACCGACCACGCAATCGTCGGCTTCGACGGGATGCTGATAAACCATCGGGCGGCGAAATGGTTTGCTGTTGTTGCGCCTGACGCCAAGGTGGCGGCGCGCAACAACAGCGTGCTCGGTGTTTTGCATGCGGTGAAGTCGGGGCTTGGGGTGGCACCGTTGCCGACGACCATCGCCGACATGCACGACGACCTCATCCAGGTCTTGCCTCCGGTGAAGGAACTGAGCCGCGGATGGTATCTTCTGGCGAATCCTGATCTTCGAACCACCCCGCGAATCCGTGCATTCTTCGATTTCGTCATCGAGAAGCTCGATCTGATGCGCCCCATTCTCATGGGATAGTAGCCTGACGGGCATTGTCACATAAACCCCAGCGGATTGCAGCTTGGACGGCTCGTGGCTGAAGTCGGGCGGCCACGCTCGCAGCTTTCCAGGCGTCGAACGATGTGGTTCGAAGCTGCTTGTACATGGATCGTCTGAGGAGGTGGCGCTGGTGGTAGAAAGTATTGTAGGTCACGGAGAAGACGGACAGGAAACGTTGCGCGGAGCCGGGTGACTTGAACCTTTGTAATTTGCGTTCGCGCCGGCGAACCGGTTGATGCGAATTCTCGGCCCTGTTGTTGGCTCTCAGACCGCGGTCATGCTCTGCCGCAAGGCCTATAGCTCGGAATGCTGACGGGTAAGACCGAAGCTTGTCAGTAACCACCCGGCTTGGTGCAAATCCTTGCTTCTTGGCCAGCTTCTTCATCAACCTTCGTGCAGCTTTGGCGTCGCGCCGTCTTTGAACGAGGAAATCCAGAACCGCCCCTTCATTGTCGACGGCGCGCCAGAGCCAATAGCGTTTCCGCTGGATGACGATCACCATCTCATCGCGGTGCCAATGATCGCTGGGCCTGGGGCGGGTTCGGCGCAGATTGGCGGCGATGGTCGATCCGAACTTCAAGAACCAGCGGCGCACGGTCTCGTAGGAGATGTCCAGGCCCCGCTCGGCGAGCATCTCCTCAACATCGCGGTAACTCAGAGTGAACCGGGCGTACAGCCAGACCGAATGGCGGATGATATCGGCTGGGAAGCGGTGACGCTTGAAGGAGAGCTGGCGCATCAAGCCAGTTTAATTTCCATCTCATATTCCCGCCAACCCAGTTTATGTGACAACGCCCTCAGGCCGGAAACAAGCGTGCATTCCCCGAACGCTCACCGCCTAGCCGTGATATTTCCCTGTTCAGTGCAGTATATTCCCTGTTTCGCGGACTGCACCCTTGGGATTGGACAGTGATCAGGCGTGAGATCCCCCGCCTTCGTAGACTGGGGCGCTTTCCTCTGACAAAGCCCAATGATCCATTCGGGAATTCCAAGTTAAATTTTGTTAACCTACTATTGCGACACTTAGAGCGCATTCCGAAAAGTGGAAACCGGTTTTCGGACAAAAAATACACGTAAAATAAAGAAGTTAGAGCGCTTTGAGTGACTCCGGTTTCACGAAAAGCGCTCTAGCCGCGGAATTGCGGGTGAGGAAGCGCATGCGGATCATCAAGAGTATCAAGGACACCCGTGTTGTCATGGGCATGGCCATGTGCTTGGTGGTCCTGATTGGCGGTTCGTACTTCCTGATCGTGTCAACGGTCGATGTGTTGATAAAGAAGGACGCCGAAGCTGCTGCCTTGGGATGGGCCAATTACTTTTCAAGAAGTTTGGATGAGATCGAGCAAATCGCTGCCGGCAAAATGCTGTCTGCCGAGAATAAGTCCTTCATCGAAGAGGCCAGGTCGATAGGGCAGGTTTTCCGCTTCAATCTGTTCGATTCCGACGGTCGTATTCGCCTGGTTTCAGATGACTTGGATAATGCGGGGCGCGACGATTCAGATTTGGCAGAGCACAACCCTAAGGCTTTGGCTGTCTTAGAATCTGGGCAAGCATATACCGTCGTCAAGGAAGGGACTCCTCCAACCCGCCCGCTTCTATACGCTGAATCCTATGTACCAGTCATGAAGGATGGACGAACCGTTGCCATTGTGGAGGTCTATCTGGATCAAACCGCGAAACAGCAACTGTTTCAATCACAGTTCGGCGCGACAACCCTAGCCCTCGTCGCCATCATCGCCTTGTCTTTTGGCGCGCCCACAGCCGCATACTTTTGGCGAACTCGACAAAAGCGAAAGTCCGATCAGCATATCCAGATTCTCGCCAACGACGCCGTCGAACGGGAACGGATGGCCACCGAGCAGAAGCAACGGCGCGCCGAGGAGATTGAACGGTCCCAAAAGATCGAGGCTTCGATCCGTAAATTCGAGGGGGGAATGCATGCAGCGCTCACCGGTATCGGCGGCACGGTGAACAAGCTTGAGGTAGTGTCGACGACCCTGACCTCGAACGCCCAGGACGTCTCCGAGCGCAGCTCGATCGCCGGCAATGCGATCGGCTCGGCCTGCGAGGACGTCGAAACGGTCGCGTCCGCCGCCGAGCAGCTCGCCGCCTCGATCAACGAGAGCGCCGCGGAGGCGACCAAGTCGAGCGAGGTCGCCGGCCGCGCGGTCAGCGAGGCGAACAAGACCACCAAGACCATGCGCGGCCTGTCCGACGCCGCCAACCGCATCGGCGAGGTCGTCGGCCTGATCCAGGACATCGCCGAGCAGACCAATCTCCTGGCGCTCAACGCGACCATCGAG
>JAUYJB010000016.1 GCA_030688605.1 Hyphomicrobiales bacterium | reverse complement strand
CTGATCGAAAACTTCTTCTGCAAACTCAAGGAGTTCAAGCGCATCGCCATGCGCGCCGACAAAACCGACGAGAGCTTCAAAGCCATCATCCATCTCGCCGCCGCCGTCATCAACTCACGATGAATCTCAACAGGCCTTAGTCGGGCACCCGCGTCTGCAAGGCGAGCGCGTGCAGGGCGCCGCCCATACTGCCCTTCAAGGCGTCATAGACCATCTTGTGCTGCTGCACCCGGGTCTTGCCGCGGAAGGATTCCGAGATGACGGACGCCGCGTAATGATCGCCGTCGCCGGCAAGATCGCGGATCTCGACCTCGGCATCGGGAAGAGCCTTTTTGATCAGCCGCTTGATCTCGCCCGGGTCCATCGCCATTCGCCAAGCCCCTTCCCCAGTTTCCCGCCGCCTATAGGACCTCGGCGCCTCAGGCGCCCGCCATGAAGGCCGGAAGCCAATTTTCGTGCGCCTCGCGCAATTTTGCAATCGGCACGGCAAGGACGTCCACGACCGCGACCGTGTTGCCCCCGACACGACCGATTTCAGCAGCCGGCACGCCGGCCGCGCGCGCACGTTCCTGCACCTTAGATAGGTCGCCTGACCGCAATGTCACGAGGTAGCGGGCTTGATCCTCGCCGAAGAGGAACGCGTGCGGGCGGTCCGCGGCGCCGGTGGGCAGGTCGATCCGCGCGCCCTTGTCGCCGGCAAGCGCCATTTCGGCAAGCGCCAGCAAAAGCCCGCCATCGGAGATGTCGTGGACCGCATTCACCAGCCCCTCGCGGACGCAGGCGCGGACGAAATCGCCGTTGCGCCTTTCTTCGCCGAGATTGACGGGTGGGGGCGGGCCTTCCTCGCGGCCGAGAATCTCGCGTAAATAGATCGATTGGCCGAGATGCGCGCCGGGGCCGCCGACAAGAAGAAGGATATCGCCCTTGGACTTCAGCGCGATCGTCGCCGTGGCGCGCAGGTCGGGCACGACGCCGACACCGCCGATCGCCGGCGTCGGCAGGATCGCCTTGCCCTCGGTCTCGTTGTAGAGCGAGACATTGCCGGAGACGATGGGGAAATCGAGCGCCCGGCAGGCTTCGCCGACGCCTTTCACGCAAGCGACGAACTGGCCCATGATCTCGGCCCGCTCCGGGTTGCCGAAATTGAGACAGTCGGTGACCGCCACCGGATCGGCGCCGACGGCGGTCAGGTTGCGCCAGGCTTCCGCCACCGCCTGCTTGCCGCCCTCATAGGGGTCCGCCTCGCAATAGCGCGGGGTCACGTCGATGGTGGCGGCGATCGCCTTCATCGAGCCGTCAAGGCGCGTGACCGCCGCGTCGCCGCCCGGCCGCTGCACGGTGCCGGCGAGGATCAGATGGTCGTATTGCTCCCAGACCCAGCGCCGCGAGCACAGATCCGGCGCGCCGACAAGCTTTAGGAGCGCCTCGCCATAATCGTTGGGCTCGGAAACGTCCTCTGAGCTGAGCGGGGCAGGGGTCTTCGCCTTCTTCCAAGCGCGGTCATATTCCGGCGCCTCGTCGCCGAGCTCCTTGATCGGCAGGTCGGCGACGATCTCGCCCCGGTGCTTGACCAGGAAGCGCAGCGTGTCGGTGGTCCGGCCGATGACCGCGAAGTCGAGGCCCCATTTGCGAAAGATCGCCTCGGCGTCAGCCGCCTTTTCGGGGCGCAGCACCATCAGCATGCGCTCCTGGCTTTCGGACAGCATCATCTCATAGGCCGACATCTGCGCCTCGCGGCAGGGCACATGGTCGAGGTCAAGCTCGATGCCGAGATCGCCCTTGGCGCCCATCTCCACCGCCGAGCAGGTGAGCCCGGCCGCGCCCATGTCCTGGATGGCGATGACGGCGCCGGAGGCCATCAGCTCGAGGCAGGCTTCCAGCAGGCATTTCTCGGTGAACGGATCGCCGACCTGAACGGTCGGCCGCTTTTCCTCCGAATCGCCGGCAAACTCGGCCGACGCCATCGACGAGCCGTGGATGCCGTCGCGGCCGGTCTTGGCGCCGAGATAGACCACCGGCCGGCCAACTCCTTCGGCCTTGGAGTAGAAGATCTTGTTGGCGTCGGCGAGACCGATGGCGAAGGCGTTGACCAGGATGTTGCCATTGTAGCGGCGATGGAAATTGACCTCGCCGCCGACCGTCGGCACGCCGAAGGAATTGCCGTAACCGCCGATACCGGCGACGACGCCGGAGACGAGATGGCGGGTCTTGGGATGGTCGGGGGCGCCGAATCTGAGCGCGTTCAGGCAAGCGATCGGCCTCGCGCCCATGGTGAACACGTCGCGCAATATGCCGCCGACGCCGGTCGCCGCCCCCTGGTAGGGCTCGATGAAGGAGGGGTGGTTGTGGCTTTCCATCTTGAAGACGATCGCCTGGTTGTCGCCGATGTCGACGACGCCGGCATTCTCGCCTGGCCCCTGGATGACGCGGGGACCGGATGTCGGCAGGGTGCGCAGCCACTTCTTCGAGGACTTGTAGGAGCAGTGCTCGTTCCACATCGCCGAGAATATGCCGAGCTCGGTCAGGCTCGGCTCGCGGCCGATGAGGGCTACGATCTTTTCATACTCCTCGGGTTTGAGGCCGTGCTCGGCGACGAGCTCGGGGGTGATCTGCACTTCGTTCGGGATCACGCCGCGCTCTCCAGAACGCTTTCGAAAAAGGCGCGGCCGTCGGTGCCGCCGAGGAGCGGGTCGATCAGGTCTTCGGGATGCGGCATCATGCCGAGCACGTTGCCCGCCCCGTTGACGACACCGGCGATGTGGTCGATGGAGCCGTTGGGGTTCGCGGCGTCGGACAGGCCGCCGTCATCGGCGCAATATCGGAACAGGACCCGGCCTTCGCCCTCAAGCCGCTTGAGCGTCTCTTCATCGGCGAAATAGTTGCCGTCGCCGTGCGCGACTGGCACGCGGATCACCTGACCCGTGCGATAGCGGCGGGTGAAGCGGGTATCCGTACGCTCGACGCGCAGATGCACGTCCTTGCAGACGAATTTGAGGCCCGCATTGCGCATCAGGGCGCCGGGCAGAAGCCCCGCCTCGGTCAGCACCTGAAAGCCGTTGCAGATGCCGAGCACGGTCGCGCCGGCTTCGGCCTTCCTGGCCAGGTCCGCCATCACCGGCGCCCGCGCGGCGATGGCGCCCGAGCGCAGATAGTCGCCATAGGAAAATCCGCCGGCGATGATAAAGACGTCGGCGGCCGGCAGTTCGGTCTCCATGTACCAGACGATCCGCGGATCGCGGCCGGAGACCGCCTTCACCGCCAGCCCCATGTCGCGCTCGCGGTTGATGCCCGGAAACAGGATGATCGCGGCCTGAAGGCTCATTTTCGCAGAACCGCCCTTCACTCAAGCTCGATCGCGTAATTTTCGATCACCGCGTTGGCGAGCAGCTTCTCGCACATCTTCTCGGCCTCGGCCTCGGCCTTGGCCTTGTCGGTCTCGTCGAGCTTGACCTCGATATATTTGCCCTGGCGGACCTCTTTGACGCCGGAAAAACCAAGGGCTGCGAGCGCGTTCTGGATCGCCTTGCCCTGCGGGTCGAACACGCCCGGCTTGAGAGTGACGATGATGCGGGCCTTCAAGGCAGACCCCGCGGCGCTCAGTGCTTGACCAGGACCGGGCCGCTCGGACGCTCCTGGTCCTGCTCGACCAGGATGCCGAGCCGGCGCGCAACCTCCGTATAGGCCTCGATCAGCCCGCCCATGTCGCGGCGAAAGCGGTCCTTGTCCAGCTTGTCGGCGGTCTGCACGTCCCACAGCCGGCAGGAATCCGGGCTGATCTCGTCGGCGAGCACGATCCGCACCAGGTCGTTCTCGTAATGGCGGCCGAACTCCATCTTGAAGTCGATGAGGCGGATGCCGACGCCGAGAAGCAGGCCGGACAGAAAGTCGTTGACCCTCAGCGCCAGCGACATGATGTCGTCGATCTCCTGCGGGTTGGCCCAGCCGAAGGCGGTGATGTGCTCCTCGGCGACCATCGGGTCGTTGAGCTCGTCGTTCTTGTAATAGAACTCGACGATGGAGCGCGGCAGCGGCGTCCCCTCCGCGATCCCGAGCCGCTCGGAAATCGAGCCGGCGGCAATGTTGCGCACAACCACTTCGAGCGGGATAATCTCCACCTCGCGAATAAGTTGCTCGCGCATATTGAGCCGGCGGATGAAATGGGTCGGAACGCCGATCTCGTTTAGCCGTTGGAAGATATATTCCGAGATGCGGTTGTTGAGGACGCCCTTTCCGTCGACGATCGCATGCTTCTTCCTGTTGAAGGCGGTGGCGTCGTCCTTGAAATGCTGGACCAGGGTTCCCGGCTCCGGGCCTTCATAAAGGATCTTCGCCTTGCCCTCGTAAACTCGACGACGGCGGTTCATGGCCTAATCTCCTGGTGGGTTGAAAAGACGCCCCATCGTCCGAGGCCGCGCGGCATGTTGGCCTTGGGAATCGGGACGCTGCCGGCGCCGGAATCGGCGGCGGCCGGGCTGCAAGCTATCCGATTGCGGGCGGCTGCACAATGCATCGGACGCGCACTCGGTCCACAGTTGATTTAAGGCAGACTGCAGGCTATGCAAGGTCTGAGCACGGGCGACGGAACGCCGTGTTCCGCGGCCGGCGAGAGCTCTCAGGGACACGACAGGACTGCCAGATGACCACCTTCGACAAGCGCCAGGAAGGGTTTGAGGCCAAATTCGCTCACGACGAGGAGCTGAAATTCAGGGCTACGGCCCGGCGCAACAAGCTGCTCGGCCTGTGGGCGGCAGAAAAGCTCGGGCTTTCCGGCGAGCAAGCGGAGGCCTATGCGAAGAGCGTCGTCAAGGCCGATTTCGAGGAGCCGGGTGAGGAGGACGTGTTCCGCAAGTTGCGCAGCGACTTCGACGCCAGAGGTGTGGAACAGTCCGACCATCAGATCCGACGTACCATGGAAGAGCTGATGGCCAAGGCCGTGACCGAACTCGGCGGCAAGTGACCGGCCGCGCGAACCCGCCCCGATGGCGGCCATCGCCCTGAAATCCCGCTTCGCGAACGGCGACACGCTGTATGCGGCGTGGCACGCCTTCGCAGCGCCCGAGGTCGCGGTCGCGCTCGCCCGCGACGGCTGGGACGCCGTCGTCATCGACATGCAGCACGGCCAATCCCCCTATACCGACATGGCCGAGGCGGTGGCCGGCGTCGCCGCGGCGGGGGCAGCACCTGTGGTGCGGGTCGGCATCGGCGATGAGGCGCTCATCGGCCGGGCGCCAGACGCGGGTGCGGCGGGGGTCATCTGCCCGATGATCAATTCCGGCCAGGAGGCGGCCGCCTTCGCGCGCGCCTGCAAATATCCACCGCTCGGTCAGCGCAGCTTCGCCACCGTGCGTGCCATGGACGTCCACGGCATGACCGGGCCGGAGTATCTGAAGGCCGCAAACGACCTCGTCCTCACCTTTGCCATGGTCGAGACCGCGCAGGCGCTCAAGCATATCGATTCGATCGCGTCGACACCGGGCATCGACGCCATCTTCGTCGGCCCGAACGACCTGTCGGTGTCCCTCAGCGACGGCACTGCGGTCGATCCGACGCTGCCCAAGGTCGAGCAGGCGCTGAGGCTCATCGCGCGCAAGTGCGAAGCCCACCAGGTCGTTGCCGGCGCATTCGCCAATACGCCGGAGATCGCCCGCACCTATCGCGAGATGGGCTTCAGCTTCATTGCGGTGGCCAGCGACGCGGCCTATCTCAGTGCCGGGTCTCGGGCTATTCTTAAGGCGGCCAAGGACTTGGACTGAACGGAAGCGGACATGGATCAAATCGCAAGTCGCGAGGCGCGGCGCCAAGAGGCGCTCGACAAAATGGTCGAGCTGATGCTGGCGGCAGGGCCGGTCGACCAACTGACCGACAAATATTTCTCCCATACCCGGCGTATCGTCGAAGCCCATGGCGACCAGGAGGTGGTCTATGCGGTATTCATGCGCCGGCGGGTGATCGCGGCGCTGGAGCCGGCGGTGCGGCTGGTCTCCCGGCTGGTGCCGGAAGCCAAGATCAAGCGTTTTTTCAAGGACGGCGAGGTGGTGCCGTCGGAGCGCAAGCTCATGGAGGTGCGCGGTCCCTATTCCAAGCTCTCCGAGATCGAGACGCTGCTCTTGCAGAAGGTCGGCCTGCCCTGCGTCTGCGCCAACAACGCCTATGAGATCTGCCGGGCGATCCCCTATGCCGGCTTCATCGACATGCATGCGCGCCACGGCAGCGGGCCGGAGATGAACCTGCTCGTCTCCTATGGCGCCGCGGTCGGCTCCGACACCGCGCGCGGCGGCGACGGCAACGTCAAGGGTTTCATCGGCTCGTCCCAGGACCTGACCGCGCCCCTATACGGCGCCGAGCAGGGCACCGGCACAATGCCGCACGCGCTGGTCGGCTACACCAAGGGCGACGTGGTCGAGGCGCTGAAACTGTTCGCCAAGACGGTTCCGGAAAGCGACATATTGGTGGGCCTCGTCGACTATGCCGGGCTGGAGGTCACCGATTCGCTCAAATCCGCGCGTTGGTTCTACGAGGAGGCCAAGCTCGACCATGACGGCAAGGCCTTCGGGATCCGCGTCGACACCCATGGCGGACGCTTCGCCGAGGGGCTCGACTACGAGAAGTCGGTGGAGACGGTGGCCCAATGGCTCGGCGTCGAGGGCGAGTACAACATCGTCGAGCGGGTCATCGGCCTGCGCGCATTCCAGCTCGACCCGAGCAACATCTTGGTCGACAAGGTGCGCCGTTTCCTGTTCGGCAAGGGCGTATCGGTGGCCGCCATCATCCATGTGCGCCGGGCGCTGGATGCCGCAGGCTACAAGAATGTGCGCATGGTCGTCTCGTCCGGCTTCGACGTGCAGAAGTGCCAGGTTGCGGGCGGCACAGCAGCCCCCATCAACGTGGTCGGCACCGGCAGCTTCCTGCCGGCGACCTTTTCCGAAACCTACGCCACCGCCGACATCATCTCCTATGACGGCGTCAAGCGGGTGAAGATCGGCCGCGAGGAACTGTTCGACTGACGAGATTATTCGCCGAATACGCGGGCGAAGATCGTATCCACATGCTTCAGGTGATAGCCGAGGTCGAACAGGGACTTAAGCTCGGCTTCCGGAATCAGTTTCCGAACCTCCGGATCGTCCTTCAGAAATTGCAGGAACTTGCCCTCGCCGCGCCACACCTTCATGGCGTTGCGCTGGACGATGGCATAGGCGTCCTCGCGGCTCGCGCCCTTCTGCGTCAGCGCCAGCAGGACGCGCTGGGAATGAATGAGCCCGCCGAGAAGGTCGAGGTTCCTCAGCATGTTCTTCGGGTAGACGACGAGCTTGTCGATGACGCCGGCAAGGCGGGAAAGCGCAAAATCGAGCGTCACCGTTGCGTCGGGGCCGATCATCCGCTCGACGGAGGAATGCGAGATGTCGCGCTCGTGCCACAGCGCCACGTCCTCCATCGCTGGCAGCGCATAGGAACGGACCATGCGGGAAAGCCCGGTGAGGTTCTCGCTCAGGACGGGATTGCGCTTGTGCGGCATGGAAGACGAGCCCTTCTGGCCCTCGGAGAAGAATTCCTCCACCTCCAGCAC
The DNA here is from genome assembly GCA_030688605.1 of Hyphomicrobiales bacterium. NCBI lineage: Bacteria > Pseudomonadati > Pseudomonadota > Alphaproteobacteria > Hyphomicrobiales > Hyphomicrobiales bacterium. The sequence goes on along the minus strand of JAUYJB010000016.1, from coordinate 42,380 downwards.
CTCGGTGCGCTGCAAATGGCGGATCTCGGTGGCCAGCCGCTCGATCGACGAGGCGATGACGGCGAGCGTGGCGAAATACATGGCGTGGCGGTCGCGCGGCACGATCTGGGTCGAGATAGGCTCGATGGCGAGGCCCATCTTCTCGGCCACATGCGCCTCGACGCGCGGGTCGACATTGGCGAAGGTGCCGACGGCGCCCGAGATTTTGCAGGTCGCGACCTCGCCGCGCGCCGCTTCGAGCCGCGCGCGGGCGCGCGAAAACTCGGCATAGGTCTGCGCCAGCTTCAGCCCGAACGTGGTCGGTTCGGCGTGGATGCCGTGGCTGCGGCCGACGCAGACCGTTTCCTTATGCTCGTAGGCGCGGCGCTTGAGCGCGGCCAGCAACTCGTCGAAGTCGGCGAGCAATAGGCTGGCGGCGCGGGTAAGCTGGACGTTGAAACAGGTGTCGAGCACGTCCGACGAGGTGAGGCCGAGATGCACGAAGCGCGCCTCCGGCCCGACGATCTCGGCGAGATGGGTCAGAAAGGCGATGACGTCGTGCTTGACCTCGCGCTCGATCTCGTCGATGCGGGCAACGTCGAAGGTGGCCTTTTCGCCGCGTTCGCGGATCGCCTTGGCGGCCTCCTTCGGCACCAGGCCGAGCCCGGCCATGGCGTCGGCGGCGTGGGCCTCGATCTCGAACCAGATGCGGAACCTCGTTTTCGGTTCCCAGATGGCGGCCATCTCGGGGCGAGTGTAGCGCGGGATCATGTGCGTGAACCGAATCCGCGTGAAGAAAGGTGATCTCGTCTAGCAGACGGCGGGGGCCGGCTCAATGGAAGCTGTGGGGGGAAACTGTGGGGAGGCGGTGGGGCAGGCCGCAGACCTATGCCGCCAGCGCACCGGCGGCGGCTCGGCGGATCGCCGCGATATTGGAGGCGTAAGCCGATTTACCGCCGGAGAACACCGCCGAGCCCGCGACCAGCACGTTGGCGCCGGCGGCGGCGACCTGGGCGGCGGTCTCAGGGTTGATGCCGCCATCGACCTCGATGTCGATGTCACGGCCGGCGACCATCTTCTTGATGCGCGCAATCTTGTCGACGGCGGCCGGAATGAAACTCTGGCCGCCGAAGCCGGGATTGACCGACATGACCAGGATCAGGTCGAGCTTGTCGAGAACATAGTCGAGGACGCTCTCGGGCGTTGCCGGATTGAGCGAAACGCCGGCCTTTTTGCCGAGCGCGCGGATCGCCTGCAGGGAGCGGTCGAGATGGGGGCCCGCCTCCGCGTGCACGGTGATGATGTCGGCACCGGCCTCGGCGAAGGCTTCCAGATACGGATCGCAGGGGGCGATCATCAGATGCACGTCGAGCACTTTTTGGGTGACCGGCCTCAGCGCCTGCACCACCAGCGGGCCGATGGTGATGTTGGGCACGAAATGACCGTCCATGACATCGACGTGGATCCAGTCGCAGCCGGCCTTCTCGACCGCACGAACCTCACCGCCAAGCCGCGCGAAATCCGCGGACAGGATCGAAGGGGCGATGCGCAGGGCGCGCGACATGGACGAATCTCCCGGCTGTAGGCGGTTTTCCGCCTAGCACTTAGCGCAAGCAAGCGCAATCGGCGCTAAAGCTTCGCGAACCTGTCGCGCCAGGCGGGGTTGTCGCCGCTCTTGAGCGAGGTTGCCTCGTAGATGCCGCGGGCGACGGCGCGGGAAAGGCAGTTGGCGGCCACCGCGCCGATCTGGGCAAGGTCGCGGGGTACATCGGAAAGCCGCCTGTCGCCGGTGGCGAGGGCAAAGACCACATCGCCGTCAAACGGCGTGTGCACCGGATAAAGCGCGCGGGCAAGCCCATCATGGGCGGCAATCGCAAGTCGTTTCGCCATGGCGCAGGTCAGGCGCGCGTCGGTTGCGACAACGGCAAGCGTGGTGTTCTCGCGCAGGCTCGCCTTGTGGCGGATTTCGCGGGCTTCCGCCGGCCAGGGACGGGGCAGGCCGAGGCCGCCGAACTCATCGCCGAGCTCGAATGGGGCGGCGCGGAAATGCGGGCCATCGCCGATGGTGGCGCTGCCCACGGCGTTGACCGCGGCGAGGGCCGCGACCGTGAAACCGGAGGGCGCGATCTCGGACGCGCTGCCGAGCCCGCCCTTGAGATTGCAAGTGGTGGCGCCGGCGCCGGCGCCGGCGCTGCCGAGCGCGAAGTCGGCGGAGGCATCGGCCGTGGCGCGGTAACCGAGGGCGGGGTAGGGCGGCTCGCCTTCCCAGCCGATCCCGCCGCGCAGGTCGAACAGGATGGCGGCAGGCACGATCGGCACCCTGACGCCGGCGATGGCAAAGCCGCGGCCTTGTTCCCTGAGCCAGCGTTGCACGCCTGTGGCCGCGCTGAGGCCGAAGGCCGAGCCGCCGGAAAACGCCAGCGCGTCGATATGCTCGACCAGATTCTCCGGCGCCAACAGGTCGGTCTCGCGCGTGCCCGGCCCGCCGCCGCGCACGTCGACCGCGGCAACGACCGGCCGTTCGGCGCGCACGACAGTGACCCCGGTGCCGAGGCCGAGATCCTCCGCGTTGCCGACCAATAGGCCGGTAACATCGGTGATCAGATTGCGCGGACCGGTGCTGGACATGGGCACCCCTTTGTTTGGTGGCGCCATCATAGCGCGGCGGCGGGCAAAGATGACAGGCGATCACAATCGGGCGAGGCGAGGCAAGTGCTCCCTTGCGGTCATGGCGAATTAAGCTAAATCAGGGACTTGGCCGCGCGAGGCGGGTTGCTATGCCCGGCGCCGGCAACGAGAAAGAAGGCCTAATGGCTGCAGACGTAACCCTGCCGGCGGTGTTCTTGGGCGGCCTGATCAGCTTCGTCTCTCCCTGCGTGTTGCCGCTGGTGCCGCCCTATCTCACCTATCTGGCCGGCACCTCGCTCGACCAGTTGACCGGCGAGAGGGAGATGCCGCGCGGGCTCTATCTGCGCGTCGTCGCCGCTTCCATTGCCTTCGTTCTCGGCTTCACCACCATTTTCGTCCTGCTCGGCGCCTCGGCGTCGGCCATCGGCCGGCTCTTGGTGGGCAACCTTGACATGCTGGCCAAGATCGCCGGCATCGTGATCATTGCCATGGGGCTACACTTCATCGGCCTCATCCGCTTGCCCCTCCTCAACCGGGAGGCGCGCTATCAGGGCGAAATCCCGGCCGGCGGGATTGTCGGTGCCTATGTCATGGGCACCGCCTTTGCCTTCGGCTGGACGCCGTGCATCGGCCCGGTGCTGGCGGTGGTGCTGGCCGTCGCGGCAAGCCGGGAGACGGTGCTTCAGGGCATGGGCCTGCTCGCGGTCTATTCGCTCGGCCTCGGCGTGCCGTTCATCCTCGCCGCATTGGGGGCGAAGCCCTTCATGAGCTTCATGGCGCGCTTTCGCCGCCATCTCGGCACGGTTGAAAAGGTCATGGGCGGCCTCCTGGTGCTCGCGGGCGTGATGTTCATCACCGGCTCGGTGAGCCAATTTTCTTACTGGCTGCTGGAGACCTTTCCGGCGCTCGGCCTGATCGGCTGAGCCGGTCCCGCCAAAAGAGAAAGGGCCCGGCTGAGCGGGCCCTTACCAGTATGCGCCGTGGTCGCGGGCGGCTTACATGTTGTCTACATAGTCGTATTTGCCGTCCTTCCACTCGTAGAAGACGTAGCCGGGCAGGTCGACGTCGCCCGTGTCGTTGAAGGACAAATCGCCGATCACGGTCTTGAACGTGCCTTCGTTCAACGCCTTGACGACGGCGTCGAACTCGGTCGAACCGGCGGTCTCGACGGCCTGCGCCCAAGCCTGCATGGTGGCGTAGGTATAGAGCACATAGCCTTCCGGCTCGATGCCCTTGGCGCGGAACTTCTCGACCACGGGCGCCGCTTCCGGGTTCCTGCGCGGATCCGGCGAGAAGGTCATCAGCGTGCCTTCGCCGGCCGGGCCGGTGATCGACCAATATTCGTCGGTGACCAGCGCGTCGCCGGAGACCAGGATCGTGTTCATGCCCTGGTCGCGCATCTGGCGGGCCATGAGGCCGGCCTCGGTGTGGTAGCCGCCGACATAGAGGATGTCGATGCCTTCCTGCTTCAGCTTGGAGACCAGCGCGGTGTAGTCCTTCTCGCCCGCCGTATAGGCCTCGTACATGGCTTCCTTCTTGCCGGCCGCGTTCATGAACTTGCGGGTCTCGTCGGCGAGGCCTTTCCCGTAGGCGGTCTTGTCGTGAATGATGGCGATGTTCTTGTCGGCGAAATTCTTGGCGAGATATTCGCCGGCCACCTGGCCTTGCTGGTCGTCGCGGCCGCAGGTGCGGAAGACGCCGGGTCCGGGACGCTCGTCGGTGAACTTCGGGTTTGTCGAAGCCGGCGAGATCTGAATGACGCTTTCCTCCGCATAGACGGCGGACGCCGGAATCGATGAGCCGGAGCAGAAATGCCCGGCCACGAGGGCGATACCCTTGCCGGCCATCTGGTTGGCGACCGCAACGGCCTGCTTCGGGTCGCAGGCATCGTCGCCAATGCTCAGTGACAGCTTTTCGCCGAGAACGCCGCCGGCGGCGTTGATATCTTCAACCGCCTGCTCGGCGCCAGCCTTCATCTGCGCACCAAACGAGGCGTATTGGCCGGTCATCGGGCCGGCCGTGGCAACCTCAATGTCGGCCAGCGCCGGGCTCGCGGCAAAGCCGAGGGCGGCGGCGGCCACACCAGTCAAAATGAACTTTCTCATCGCTTACTCCTTTGCTCCTCAACCTCCCACTGGGGTGCTGCGTTGCCCGCGAGGGCAAAGCGGCTATGTGATTGTCCCGGCAAGCAGGCTTGCCGGATAGTTGCACGAAACCAGCCGAAATTCATCATTGTTCCGAAACCGGGTTGGATTGCGCGCGCCGGCGCCAGAAAAACAGTCCTTGACGCTCGTAGAGCCAGCCATATTGGCTGGTCATCTGCGTTGCGCGCATGATCCGGTAGCCGAGCGAGGCGCTGATAATCAGCACGGCGGCATCGACCAGATAATAGTGCAGCGACAGCAGAGTCCCGCCGAACAGCGCATAGTGGAAGAACCGCACAGCGCCCGCGAACAGCAGCATATAGCCCACCGCGTACCAGTAGGGCCGCCATTTGAGCGCCAGCGCCCGACCGGCCAGCCACGCCGCGCCGCCGCCGAGCGCCATCGTGACCAGCAGGAAGGCGCCGAGCGAAATTTCCCAGATCACACCCATGATCGACCTGCCTGGAGCGTTTTCCATTTCAGCAGAAACGGACGAACGCTCCATCCCGTTATTCTAGCGCATTTTCCACGGAAAACCGGTTCCCACTTTTCCTGAAAAATGCTTAGTGGCGCCCGCCTTCCAGATAGGCGGCGCGTACCTCCTCCTTAGCCAACAGCTCGCGGCCCGTCCCGGTCATGGTGATGCGGCCATTGACCATGACATAGCCGCGATGGGCGAGCCTGAGCGCGTGAAACGCATTCTGCTCGACCAGGAAAACGGTGAGCTTCTCCTCCTCATTGAGGTTGCGAATGACGCGGAAGATCTGCCGCACGATCATCGGCGCCAGGCCCAGCGACGGCTCGTCGAGCAGCAATAGCCGCGGCCGGCTCATCAGGGCGCGGGCGATGGCCAGCATCTGCTGCTCGCCGCCGGAAAGCGTCCCGCCGCGGGCCGAGCTGCGCTCGGCGAGCAGCGGAAACAGCTCGAAGATCCGTTTCAGGTCCTCTTCGAAATGCGCCATATGGTCGACGGCGGCGCCCATCTGCAGATTTTCCACCACCGTCATGCGCGGAAAGATGCGCCGGCCCTCGGGCGCCTGGGCGATCGCCATGCGCATGATCTGGTGGGTCGGGGTGCCGGTAATGTCGTGGCCGTCGAAGATGATGCGGCCGCTGCGCGCCTGCGGCGTGCCGCAGATGGTCATCATCAGCGTCGACTTGCCGGCGCCATTGGCGCCGATCAGGGTGACGATCTCGCCCGGATAGACCTCCAAGTCGACGCCCCTGAGGGCCTGGATGTTGCCGTAATAGGTCTCCACGCCCTGGACCGACAGCAACGGCGCGGCGCTCATCCCAACGCCTCGTTCTCGGCGATCTCGACCTCGTCGTCCTCGACACCGAGATAGGCGGCGATGACGCGCGGGTCGTTGCGCACGAAGTAGGGCGTGCCGTCGGAGATCTTGACGCCGTAGTCGAGCACGACGATGTGGTCGGAAATCCCCATGACCACGCTCATATCGTGCTCGATCAGGAGGATCGAGGTACCGTGGGTCTCGCCGATATATTCGAGCAACTGGTTCAGCGTCTCGGTCTCGCGCGGGTTGAGGCCGGCGGCCGGCTCGTCGAGGCACAGAAGGTGCGGGTCGGTGCACATGGCCCGGGCGATCTCGAGCCGCCGCTGCGCGCCATAGGGCAGGTCGGCGGCGGGATCGTCGGCGCGCTCGATCAGCATCACCTTGTCGAGCCAGTAGCGGGCCTTCTCCACCGCGTCCGCCTCCGCCAGGCGGTAGCCCGCCAAGCCGAAAATGCCGCCGACGGTGAAACCGGAGGCCAGCATGAGCCTGTTGTGCTGCGCCACCAACAGATTCTCGAGCACGGTCATGCCGGGGAACAGGCGGATGTTCTGGAAGGTGCGCGCAACCTTGGCCCGCCAGGTGATGCGGAAATCGTCGAGACGCTCCAACAGGAAGCTGTCGCCATTCTCGTGGCGCATGGTGATCATGCCCTCGGTGGGCTTGTAGAAGCCGGTGAGGCAGTTGAACACCGTTGTCTTTCCAGCACCGTTTGGTCCGATGACCGCGGTGATGTCGCCGCGTCCGGCGACGAACGACAGGTCGTCGACGGCGACCAGGCCGCCGAAGCGCATGGTCACGTGCTCGACCTCGAGGATCGGGTCGTCGTTCCAGGACCGGGCGGCCGCCGCGGGCGCATCGGAGGGCTGCGGGGCGGGCTTCGCCTCGACCTTGATCGCGGCCGCGGCCTTGGGCGTGCGCTTTGCCTTGGCCCCCTTGCCGCGCGCCGGCTCCTTGCCCTTGCCGCCGGGACTCATCCGCTGCCCTCCGAAACGGGTTCGCCGGAAATTGCTCGTCGCTTGGCCAGGAAGATCGAGGGAATGCGCCGCGAGATCAGCCCGCGCGGCCGCCAGATCATGATCAGCACCATCGCCATGCCGACAATCAGCATCCGGTATTCCTGCAGCTCGCGCAAAAGCTCGAAGGCGGAGTTGAGGAAGATGACGGCGATGACGATGCCGAGCTGACTGCCGAGCCCGCCGAGGACGACGACCGCGAGGATGATGAAGGACTCGATAGCGGTAAAGGATTCCGGGCTGACAAAGCCCTGGCGAGTGGCAAAGAAGGAACCGGCAAAGCCGCCGAACATGGCGCCGCAGGCAAAGGCGGTAAGCTTGGTATTGGTGGTGTTGATGCCGAGCGAGCGGCAGGCGATCTCGTCCTCGCGCAGCGCTTCCCAGGCGCGCCCCACCGGCAGGCGACGCAGGCGCAGGGTGACGAAGTTGGTGATCAGCGCCAGCAGCAGGATGATGTAGTAGAGATAGACGATGCGGTGGACCGATGAATATTCGAGCCCGAAGAAATCGGCGAAACCACCCTCCTCGCGGGTGAATTCGAGCCCGAACAGGGTCGGCCGGGGAATCTGCGAGATGCCGTCGGGCCCGTTTGTGAAGGTATACCAGTTGAGCAGGATGATGCGGATGATCTCGCCGAAGGCGAGGGTGACGATGGCCAGATAGTCGCCGCGCAGCCGCAGCACCGGAAAGCCCAGAATGAGCCCCCAGCAGGCCGCCAGAATGCCCGCGAGCGGCAGGCAGATCCAGAAGCCTAGATCGAAATTCGTGGCCAGCAGCGCGAAGGAATAGGCGCCGATGGCATAGAAGGCGACATAGCCGAGGTCCAAGAGCCCGGCCAGCCCGACGACGATGTTCAGCCCCCAGCCGAGCATGACATAGGTCAGGATCACGATCGACTGGTCCATCCAGTAACGCGTGACGAACGGCATGAACGGCATGACGATGGCAAAGGCCATCGCCGCCACGCCGAGATGGATCTTCCACTGGTCGAAATGATCGGCGAGCGGGCGTCCGCCGGGGCGCAGATACCATTTCACGCCGATCGGCGTGACCGAGGGATGGCGCTGCCAGAAAATCAGATTCAGCGCCAGCCGGCCGCAAAACACCACCAGGACGGCGATCGCCACCGGCATCGCACGCGGCGTCAGCTCGAGGCCGCCGACGCTGGTCGTCGTTTTCAGCCCGATGATCGGCGCGGCCAGCGCCAACGTAATCAGCGCAGCGATGAAGGCGTCCTTCAGAGCCGCGGCATAGCGCTCGCTGCTGGCCGCCGCCGGAGCCCCCCGAACCGCCTCGACGCTCATCGTTACACCTTTTCCACCTCGGGCCGGCCGAGCAGCCCCGAGGGCAGGAAGATGAGCGTTATGGCGAGGATCGAGAAGGCGGCCACGTCCTTGTATTCAATGGTGAAATAAGCCGACCAGAAGGTCTCGATCAGACCGATCACCATGCCGCCCAGCATGGCGCCCGGCAGCGAGCCGATGCCACCGAGAACGGCGGCGGTGAACGCCTTGATGCCGGCGACGAAGCCGATATAGAAGTCGATCACCCCATAATAGAGGACAAACATGAGGCCGGCGACCGCCGCCAGCGCCGCGCCCGTGACGAAGGTCAGGGAGATGGTCCGGTCGACGTCGACGCCGAGCAGAGCAGCCATGCGGCGGTCCTGCTCGCAGGCGCGCTGGGCGCGACCGAGCGGGGTTCTGGCGATGAGCAGCGAGAATGCGGTCATCAGGAGGATTGTGGTCGCCACGATGATGATCTGGATGTTGGAGAGCTGAACCACGAACTCTCCGGCTTCGATGGACACGCGCATGACTTCGTAGCCGCCGGTGATGATCGGCTGCAGCGGCTTGACGCGCGCCCCCTGGCTGACCTGTACATAGTTCTGCAACACAATCGACATGCCGATGGCGGTGATCAGCGGCGCCAGGCGGAACGAGGTCCTCAGCGGTCTGTAGGCGAGGCGCTCGACCGTCCAGCCATAGATCGAGGTCAGCGCCATGGCGACCAAGAGCACCAGAAACAGCGCCAGGATGATCACCAGGAAGCTGCTGCCGGCGACGAAACCGAGCGCGATGATGGCAATCAGCGCGATAAACGCGCCGACCATGAAGATATCGCCGTGGGCGAAATTGATCATGCCGATGATCCCGTAGACCATCGTGTAGCCGATGGCGATCAAGCCGTAGATGGAGCCCAATGTGACTCCATTGATGAGCTGCTGCACGAAATATTCCATCTGGAAGCGATCCCCCCTGCCGACACGCAGCCCTGCACGCGGGCGTGCGACACCCCGTAGCGAAGCCGCACCGGCTCTCTTAGCAATCTTTGCGAGTGCGGGCAATTACGCCCGTTTGCGGGCCTCGCGGCGCGCAGTTTACCCGTGAGCCGTGTCGGCATATTCTCAGCGCCTATGGATGTCATGCAGACCATTCCGCAGTTTCACCTCTATGGCGAGGCGACGGATGACCAGGTATTCGACTTTATTCATGCCGAGCCGATCCCCGCGCGTTCGGCCGCCCACGATTGGGTAATCGCGCCGCATTCGCACCGCTATCTGCATCAGATCATGTATGTCTCGACTGGCGGAGGCGCCTTCACCGTCGAAACAAAGACAATCAGCTTCGCCAGCGAAACGCTGATCGTCCTCGCTCCGAATGTGGTGCACAGCTTTTGTTTCGAGCCACACCCCGAGGGGATGGTGATCTCGTTCACCGAAGATGTCATCCGCGACATAACCGATCATCAGGGAGGGCTAAGCCAGCGGCTGGCGGAGGCCGAGCGCGCCATCGTCATCCCGCTCGAGAAGCGCAAGCGGATCGCACGGATTTCGGAACTTGCCCGCGATATCCTCGACGAACTCAAGCTCGGCCGCAGCGGCGCCCAAATCGCCATGCGCTGCTATCTGGCGCTGCTCATCGTCGAGATCGCGCGGCTCGGTTTTGCAGCAAGAGGCTGGCAGGGAGCCAAGCCCGGCGCGCTCGACGACACGGTGGCGCGGCTGCGAGAGCTGGTGGAGGACAATTTCCGCACCACGCGAAACCTGAGCGCCTATGCCGACTGGCTGGCGATGACGCCGGACCGGCTCAACGACCACTGCAAGAAGGTGACCGGGGTTACGGCCGGACATCTGGTGCGCCAGCGGCTGCTGGTCGAGGCCAAGCGGCAGCTCATCTTCACTAGCCTGTCGGTGAGCGAGATCGCCTATTCGCTCAATTTCTCCGATCCCAGCTATTTCTCCCGCTTCTTCCGCAAATATGCCGGCCAGACGCCGCAACAATTCCGCAACGGGCTGCGCTGAGACCTCGGCAGGACGGGCCGCAAGAGCCGGTTAACCACACCCTCAATCGCTGCCGGCACGAGCGGAATTTTAAGCGCCGTCGGCTAGGCTCGTGCCCATGGGACAGGTGCTGGACCTTCTGCCGCAGCCGCTCAAATCCGCGCTGAGAGCGCTTCTCTTCGACGGCGGCGAGGAGGCGCGGTCGCGTCGCGGCGCGCTGATGGCCTTTTCCATCCGCGTTGCCTCCGCGGCGATCGCCTTCGTCTCGCAGGTGCTGTTGGCGCGCTGGATCGGCGGCTACGATTTCGGCATCTTCACTTATGTCTGGGTGTGGTTGAACATCCTCGGCACCCTGTGCACGCTCGGTTTTGCCATCTCCGCGGTGCGCTTCCTGCCCGAATACCGGGCGACGGCGGCCGATGACCTTGCCCGCGGCTTCCTGCATGCCGGAAGGCGGGTCAGCTTCGGTGCCGGCCTCGTCTGCACGCTTGCGGGCCTGGCGGTCCTGTATCTGCTGGATGAGGCGGTTGCCGACTATTACCGGGTGCCGATGGCGCTCGCTCTCGTCTGCCTGCCGGCCTATGCGTTGATGGATTTCCAGGACGGGGTGGGTCGCGCGCATTCCTGGATCGATCTCGGATTGGCGCCGCCCTATATTGCGCGGCCGCTGTTGCTGCTGGCTTTCCTTGCCCTGGCAATCTCGCTCGGCTGGTCGCGCAGCGCCGAGACGGCGGTCATCGCCGGCATTGCCGCAAACTGGGTCGCCGTAGCGGGCCAATATGCGCTGCAGGAGCGCCGTCTTGACGCAGTGCTGCCGCGGGGCGCGCGTGGCTACCGGCTCGACCAGTGGCTGAAGGTGTCGATGCCGGCCCTGCTCCTCGAGGGCTTCGCGCTGTTGATGATCAATCTCGACATCCTGCTGCTCGACATCTTTGTCGCGCCGGGCGAGATCGCCACCTACTACGCCGCCGCGCGGACGATCTCGCTGGTCGGCTTCGTCCATTTCGCCGTCACCGCCGCCTGGATGCCGCGCTTTTCGGCCGCCCACGCCCGCGGCGAGGGCGCGGCGGTCGAAGCACTCTTTGCGGCCGCGCGCAAATGGACGTTCGTGCCGTCGCTCGCCGGCGGCGTGGCGCTGCTTGCCCTCGGCCGGCCGATCCTGTGGCTGTTCGGCCCGGAATTCACAGTCGGCTACCCGGTCATGTTCGTGCTTGTCCTCGGTCTTCTGGCGCGCGCCGCCGCAGGGCCGGCTCAGGGCCTTCTGGTGGTGACAGGCAAGCACAATATGACGGCCATCGTCATGGCCGTGACGGTCTGCCTCAACGCGGCGCTCAATCTCTACCTGATCCCGCGCTTTGGCCTGATCGGCGCCGCGGCGGCGACGTCGGCCGCCTTCGGCTATGAATCCCTGACGCTTTACGCGGTTGCCCGCCGCACGATCCGCGAGGCCCCGGCCGCGCTGCCGGCGGGCTGACCGGGAGTCGGTTTAGCTGCCCGCCAACGCCAGCACCAGCGGCATGGTGACGGCGGCCGCGACCGTCTGCACGGTGGCGATTGCCGCCAGCAGCGGCGCGTCGCCGCCCATCTGGCGGGCCAGCACATAGCCGCTCATGGCGGTGGGAACCGCGGCGCAGACAAGCGCGGTCGAAAGCGCCGTCCCGCTCAAGCCGAAGGCAAGCGCATAGACGGCGACGATCAGCGGCATGACGATGAGCTTGAGCGCCGCACTCGCCAGCACCGCCGGCGACGGCTTGAGAGCGTCGCGCAGGATGAGCCCGCCGCCGACCAGGAGCAGGCCGCCGGCGAGCGCCGCCCGGCCCAGCATGTCGGCGGCGGTCAGAATAGGACCGTAGATGGGCACGCCGGCAAGATTGATGGCGATACCGATCAGGCAGGACCAGACGAACGGGTTCCTGGCCACCGCCCAGAGCAGGGCGCGCGGCGGCATCCGCTCCTCGGTAGCGTAGGTCGCGACGACCGTGACATTGACGACGTTGAGGAACGGCATCATGACGGCCATGGCGACGGCGACGAGCGTCAGCCCCTCCTCGCCGAACAGCCGAGCGACGACGGCAAGCGCGATGAAGGCGTTCCAGCGCGTCGAGGCCTGGAACACCGAGGTGTAGCTGGTCGCGCTCAGGCCCAGGCCGCGGCGAAACAGCGGCATGGCGAGCCAGGCGATCAGGCACATCGTTGCCGCCGACAGGAACAGGGCGATCGCCACGCTGGTGACGGGAGCCGCGTTCAGGTCCGCATTGACCAGGGTTTCGATCAGCAGCGCCGGGAACAGCACCCAGTAGGCGATGCGCTCCAAGCCGTCCCACATGTCGGCGGGGACGAAGCCGGACTGCCTCAACCCGGCGCCCAGCGCGATGACCAGGAACACCGGCAACAGGCTTTCGAAGATCTCGATCATGGCCGATCAGCCCGTGCCGGCCTGCAGCCGGCGCAGCCGGTCGAGCGCGCCTTGGAGGATGTAGGCGGCGGCGAGCTTGTCGACAAGGCGGGCGCGCCGGGCGCGGCTGGCGTCGGCCTCCAGAAGCGTCCGCGTGACGGCCGCCGTCGACAGCCGCTCGTCCCACAAGGCGATCGGCAGGTCGATTTTCTCGGCGAGGTTGCGGGCAAAGGCGCGGGTCGATTGGGCCCGCGGGCCCTCGGTGCCGTCCATGTTGACCGGCAGGCCGATGACCAGGCCGCCGACACCGTGCTCTGTGCACAAAGCCAGCAGCCGGTTCGCGTCGTTCCGGAACTTGGTCCGTTGCAGGGTGACGAGCGGCGAGGCGATGGTGCGCTCGACGTCGGACAGCGCCAGGCCGATGGTCTTGGTGCCGAGGTCGATGCCGATCAGCCGCGCGCCGGGCTTCAGCGAAGCGGCGATATCCTCAAGCGAAGGGGCAAGCGCGGCGGCCATGTGCCCGCGCTTAGCATGGGCCGTGTCGGCGAGCCAGCCTGGCTGTCAGTCACATTCAGTTGCTGCAGGCAACCTTGCAGGCCTTGGCTTCTTTCAAGCAAGCTTTTTTTGCCGGGTCAGCGCCCACTGTCTGGTCTTTCTTGCACCGAAACTTGTCAGCACACGCCTGCTTGCACGCGTTGATATCGGCCTCCGTCGCGGCCAACACGATTGGATTTCCCGCCTCTATCGAGGGGGGATTTGTTATGTCGTTTGGCGGCAGCAGCCGCGAGACCGCGATTGCCGCCGGGCCGTCGGTCGCCATGCCGCGGAGCGCGGCTGGCGATGCGATCAGGACAGCCGAGACAAGCAAGAAGAAAGCCGCAAATCGAAACGTCATGTTCCCCTCCCAAACCGCGGCCGACAGGCTCGGTCCACCTGCGCGGCGATCGCCAACGAAGTTTGGCGAGCTGCTGCATGGAGAGTTTGGCTAATCGATCGGCCATACGCAATACATTAGAATCGCTAAATTCCGGCCGTGGTTGTGCGCTGCGGCAAGGGGGCTATACTCGCCCGCAAATCAACCTCAGCGTCATTTCAGGGGAGGCATAAGGCGATGAAGGTTACCTGGTTCGGACATTCCGCCTTTCGCGTCGAGACGGGATCGGCGGTGATCATGATCGATCCCTTCCTGAGCGGCAATCCGAGCTTCGGCGGCGATGCCGCGGCGGCCGCCAAGGGCGCGACCCACGTCATTCTCACCCACGGCCATGACGACCATACCGGCGACACGGTCGACATCTGCAAGGCGACCGGCGCGCTTCTGACCGCAAATTTCGAGATCTGCATGTTTCTCAATGGAAAAGGCGTCGAGAACATCAACCCGTGCAATCACGGCGGCAGTCTCGACCTCGGCGATTTTACCGTCGCCTACGTGCCGGCCTGGCATTCCTCCTCGACCATCGTCGACGGCAAGCCGGTCTATCTCGGCAATCCGGCGGGCATCGTCTTGCAGCCGAAGAAGGAGCCGCGCAAGACCCTCTACCATATGGGCGACACCGACATCTTCTCCGGCATGGAGCTGATCAACGAGATCTACCAGCCGGTCATCGGCATCGTGCCCATCGGCGACCGCTTCACGATGGGCGCAAGGCTCGCGGCGATGGCCTGCAAGCGCTATTTCAAGTTCAAGACCGTGCTGCCGTGCCATTACGGCACGTTCCCGATCATCGACCAGACGGCCGACAAGTTCATCGCCGAAATGAAGGGGCAGAACGTGGTGGTGCCGAAGGTCGGCGAGCCGTTCGACGTGTAGGAAAGGCGGCAACATGTCTGTCGATTCCGCGACGGTCCGACGCATCGCGCGGCTTGCCCGCATCGCGGTGAGCGAGGAGGAGGTTGAGCGGCTCAAGGACGAGTTGTCGGCGCTCCTCGCCTGGGTCGAGGAGCTGAACCAGGTCGACACCGACGGCGTCGCGCCGATGGTCAGCGTCATCCCGATGGAAATGAAAAAGCGCGCGGACGTGGTCACCGACGGCAACTGCGCCGACGACATCGTCGCCAACGCGCCGGCGACGGAGGATCATTTCTTCGTCGTTCCGAAGGTTGTGGAGTAGCCATGGACAAGCTGACCGGGTTGACCATCGCCGAGGCCCGCGCCGGCCTCAAGGCGCGCGACTTCTCCGCAATCGAGCTGACCGACGCCTATCTGTGCGCCATTCCCGCGGCCAATAGAGCGCTCAATGCCTATATCGCGGTGACCGACGACCATGCGCGCGGCATGGCCTTGGCCGCCGACGCCCGCATCGCCAAGGGAGAGGCGCGGGCGCTCGACGGCATCCCGCTCGGGATCAAGGATCTGTTCTGCACCAAAGGTGTGCACAGCCAAGCCTGCAGCCACGTGCTCGACGGCTTCAGGCCGACCTATGAATCGACCGTCACCGCCAATCTGTGGGCCGCCGGCGCCGTCATGCTCGGCAAGCTCAACATGGACGAGTTCGCCATGGGCTCGTCGACCGAGACCTCCTATTACGGGCCGGTGGTCAATCCCTGGCAGGCCAAAGGCAGCAACGAAAGGCTGGTGCCGGGCGGCTCGTCGGGCGGCTCGGCGGCGGCGGTCGCGGCGCGGCTTTGCGCAGGGGCGACGGCGACCGACACCGGCGGATCAATCCGTCAGCCGGCGGCGCTGACCGGCACCGTGGGCTTGAAGCCCACCTATGGGCGCTGCTCGCGCTGGGGCATCGTGGCGTTCGCCTCCTCGCTCGACCAGGCTGGCCCGATCACCCGCTCGGTGCGCGATGCGGCGATCATGCTCTCTGTCATGGCGAGCCACGACGAAAAGGACACCACCTCGGCCGATCAGCCGGTGCCGGACTATGAGGCGGCGCTCGGCGGCGATCTGAAGGGCATGACCATCGGCATTCCCAAGGAGTACCGGATTGACGGCATGCCGGTGGAGATCGACAGGCTGTGGTCTGAGGGCGTGGAATGGCTGAAGGCGGCGGGCGCCGACATCATCGAGGTCTCGTTGCCGCATACCAGATACGCGCTGCCCGCCTATTACATCGTCGCGCCCGCGGAGGCCTCCTCGAACCTCGCCCGTTATGACGGAGTGCGCTACGGCCTGCGGGTCCCCGGCGACGACATCATCGCCATGTACGAGAACAGCCGGGCCGCGGGCTTCGGCGACGAGGTCAAGCGGCGCGTCATGATCGGCACCTATGTGCTGTCGGCCGGCTATTACGACGCCTATTACCTGAAGGCGCAAAAGGTGCGCACACTGATCAAGCGCGACTTCGAGCAGGCCTTCGAAAAGGTCGACGCGCTGCTGACGCCGGCAACCCCCAACGCCGCCTTTCCGCTCGGCGCGATGAGCGCCGACCCCATCCAAATGTATCTCAACGACGTGTTCACGGTGACCGTCAACATGGCCGGCCTGCCGGGCATCTCGGTGCCGGCCGGCTTCGACGAGAAGGGCCTGCCGCTCGGCCTGCAGGTGATCGGCAAGCCGTTCGACGAGGCGACGGTGCTCAAGGTGGCGGGCGCGCTGGAGGAGGCCGCAGGCCCGGCGCCCGCGCCGGAGCGCTGGTGGTAGATGTCGATGACGCGCCAAAACGTCTCCTCGGGAAGCCGCTACGAGCCCATCATCGGCTTTTCCCGCGCGGTGAGGATCGGCAACATGATCGCCGTCGGCGGCACGGCGCCGATCGGTCCGGACGGCCAGACGGTGGGGGTGGGCGATCCGGTTCAGCAGGCGCGGCGCTGCTTCGAAATCATCCTTGTCGCGTTGGAGCAGGCGGGCGCCAGCCTGAACGACGTCATCCGCACGCGGTCTTTCCTGATCCGTATCGAGGACTGGGAGGCGGTCGGCCAGGTGCATGGCGAGATTTTCGGCGACTTCCGCCCCGCCAGCACCATGGTCCAGGTGACGCGCTTCATCGACCCCGACTGGCTGGTCGAGATCGAGGCCGACGCGGTCATCGAAGGCTGAGGGGGCACCAGGCGCCACGCGGCACCACTCCGGCAGGGCGAGCGGCCCCGCCGGAGGGGGCAGCCGCCCTACCGCCGATAGAGCCCCATCAAGGTGTCGCTGTCGATCGTGTGGGCGCGGATGTTGAACCCGGCAAGAGCGGCCGTTGCGCCCTCCGGAAGCTCGATCTTATCCGTGTCGAGAGCATGCACGGTGAAGATGTAACGGTGCGGGTGGTCGCCGGCCGGCGGGCACGGTCCGCCATAGCCGGGCGCGCCGAAATCGGTCTTGACCTGCGTTGCGCCGTGCAGCGCCGCTTCGTCGGCGCCCTGCGGCAGCGAGGCAATGTCGGCCGGCAGATTCACCACCACCCAGTGCCACCAGCCGCTGCCGGTCGGCGCGTCGGGGTCGTAGACGGTGAGCGCGAAGCTCTTGGTGCCGTCCGGCGCGCCGCTCCAGGAGAGCGCCGGCGACTTGTTCTCGCCGGAGCAGCCGAAGCCGTTGAATACGTGCTTGTTGACGAGATAGTCGCCGTCGGAAAAGTCGGAGCTGGTCAGCTCCAGCGCCGCCGCGCCGCCGATCGACGCGCCGAGGAACAGAATGGCGGAAAAACTCCTCACGATGAAATGTCTCATTGGCTTCCCCTCCCTGCGAAGGCCCGATAGGGCGTTCGTTCGCGCCCGATGGTTGCGCGGAAGAGGGCGCGACGCAAGCCCCGCTCAGCGCCTCAATTGGCATATAATCCGGGCATGTGATCTGGTCGAAGCGCAGGCTTGACGATTTTCGTCAAACCGGGCAAGCCCAGGGCAAATAACGCGAGGCGAGAGAGAACATGAACGAGGTGGTTCGCGCGGCCCCCGCCGACAAGCGCATCAAGGGCGCGACGGGCGAATGGGAGATGGTGATCGGGCTTGAAGTGCATGCCCAGGTCACCTCGAAGGCGAAGCTGTTCTCCGGCGCCTCGGCCGAATTCGGCGGCGCGCCCAATGCCCATGTCTCGCCGGTCGACGCGGCGATGCCCGGCATGCTGCCGGTGATCAACGAGGAATGCGTCAAGCAGGCGATCCGCACCGGCCTCGGCCTCAAGGCGAGGATCAATCTCAAGTCGGTCTTCGCGCGCAAGAACTACTATTACCCGGACCTGCCGCCGGGCTATCAGATCTCGCAATACGAGCAACCGCTGGTCGGCGAGGGCGAGGTGGTGCTCGACATGCCCGACGGCGAGGCTGTGCATGTCGGTATCGAACGGCTGCATATCGAGCAGGACGCCGGCAAGTCGATCCACGACCTGCATCCGACCCACTCCTATGTCGACCTCAATCGCGCCGGCGTCGCGCTGATGGAAATCGTGTCGAAGCCCGACATGCGCTCGTCCGAGGAGGCGCGCGCCTATGTCGCCAAGCTGCGCGCCATCATGCGCTATCTCGGTACCTGCGACGGCAATATGGAGGAGGGCTCGCTGCGCGCCGACGCCAACGTTTCGGTGCGCCGGCCGGGAGAGCCGTTGGGCACCCGCTGCGAGATCAAGAACATCAACTCGATCCGCTTTCTCGGCCAGGCGATCGACTATGAGGCGCGCCGCCAGGTCGACATCATCGAGGACGGCGGCAGCATCGCCCAGGAGACCCGCCTGTTCGATCCCAAGACCGGCCGGACGCGCTCGATGCGCAGCAAGGAGGAGGCGCACGACTACCGCTATTTCCCCGACCCCGACCTGCTGCCACTGGAGTTCGACCAGGCCTATGTCGATGCGCTCAAGGCCGGCCTGCCGGAACTGCCGGACGAGAGGAAGGCCCGCTTGATCGCCGAATACGGCCTGTCGGCCTACGATGCCGGCGTTCTGACCGCCGAAAAGGCCGCGGCCGACTATTTCGAGGATGTCGCCAAGGGCCGCGACGCGAAAACGGCGGCGAACTGGGTCGTCAACGAGCTTGCCGGCCGACTCAACAAGGAGGGCAAGGACATTGCCGACAGCCCGATACCAGCCGCTGCCCTCGGCGAGATTCTCGACCTAATCGCCAAAGGCACTATTTCCGGCAAAATCGCCAAGGACTTGTTCAATATCCTATGGACGGAGAGTGTTTGGACGGGCGTCGGCGATACCGGGGCAATCGTGAGCGAGCGCGGGCTGACGCAGGTCACCGACACGGGTGCCATCGAAAAGGTAATCGACGAGGTCCTCGCCGCCAACCCGGACAAGGTCGAACAGGCCAAGGCCAAGCCGAGCCTTGCCGGCTGGTTCGTCGGTCAGGTGATGAAGAAGACGGGAGGGAAGGCCAACCCGAAAGCCGTCAACGAGATTCTGAAGACCAAGCTCGGCCTCGATTAGGCGGCAGTGGGAATTCGGCGATGAGCCCCGCCACAAGCACTTCTCCCCGCTGGGGGGACCCATGCGTCAGCCTCCTGCGCACTTTTTCTGCGGTCTGACGGAGGTTCGGCGCCGCCTATTCCTGCGGCCAGCTTGGTCGCGCGCCTTGCCACCAGGCCTTCCAGGCATCCAGATCGTGGCCGAAATGCTTGTCCGTGATCGCGGTCAACGCGGCGACCACGTCGCCCTTGAGCCAATCCGGGTCGCCCGCCTGGTCGAACCTGCCGATCAGAGCGTCCATCGTCCCCGCCGAACTCTGGCCGAGCCGTCCCGCCGTCCAAATTGCCATCAACTGGATGTCTAAATATTTTTCCGAAGGGCGCGGCTCCGCATTCCACGGGGCGCTCAGCCAAACCGGTTCCACCCAGCCGTGGCCGTTGATCGCGGCAGCGTAGAGGAGCAGCCAGCGGCCCAGAGCCCCACTCGAGTAGGGGTGGTCGTCGAAGCTGATCATGTAGTCGTCCGCCAGCGGCGGCTTGCGGGCGCGCTTGGCGAGCAGGACGCCGGCGATCGGCGCTTGGGTGCGGGCCACCGGCACGGCGATGCCGAGAAGCGCGGCCCGGAACGTCATGTAGTCGGACTTGGAACCCAGCACCGTTTCGAGCGGACGCAGGGTGGTCTGCGCCGCTTCCTCTTCCAACTGGGTCTCCGGCGGCGGGGCAAGCGCGACACGTCCCGGTCCCGGCGCGGCGACGGTTGGCGCCGCCGGGCCCCAAAGGGCGCCGCGGCCGTCGTCGCGATAGGTGCCGACATAGGCATCGGTTGAAACGGCTTCCAGGTCGATGGGGCGCTCGCCGTCGAAGAGCTGCGTTTGGGACCAGCTCGCGCCGTCCTCGCTGCGCCACAGGGCGCCGCCAGCGGCATCGCTGGAAATGGCCAGCAAGTGGCTCTCGGTGGCGGCGAGGTCGCGCGGCAGGCTATCTACGGGAAACGGTATCCGCTCGACAGTGTCGCCGTCATAGCGCCATAGGCTGCGCCCGCCGGGCGCGTCGTTGAGGGCGTAGAGGGCGCCTTTAAATACGGTAATTGCACTGACCCGCTCGCCGTCCGGCCAGCCGGGAACCGGGGCAGCGCCCTCGGCGTTCCATTCGAACAGCTTGGGGCCGGTCGTGTCCCAGGCGGTGACGCCGAAAAAACAGCGCTGGCCCAGATTGCCGAGCGCGGTGATATGGCCGAGCCCGTCCTTGTTGTCGGGCAGGCGAAAGACCACGCGCCAGTCCTCGGCGCCGTCGCGGGAGAACTGCAGCGCGCCCTCCCATCCGCCGGTGCCGGCGACAAGCGCGTCGCCGCACGTGCCCATGGCATGGACGTTGAGCGTGATCACGTCGGCCATGGTCTGCCACTGCCAGGCATGGCCGTCGGTGAGCGCATATTCGCCCAGCGCCGCGTTGGAGCGCGGGTCCTCGAACGGCCAATAAAGCCAACCGCCATAGACCACGGGCGTTCCGGCATGCTGGCTGAACAGGCCACGCTCATAGCGCGTGGTGCGCGTCTCGGGATCGTAGCGGTAGATGTCGGCGGCGTTGAAACGCGTAAGAGGTTCCGAATTGACGAACCAAATTCCGCCGTCGAAGGCGATGATGCGTGAGATGCCGGGCCACGGCCCGGGCTCTGCGAGCCGGGTCAGCGGCGTCTGCGCCCCGACGGTGTCGGGCGAGAAAAGGAAAAGCGCGGAAAGCAGCCCCGTGGCCAGTGTGGCCGCGGCGACCCAACGGCGAGACTTTGTCGGCCCGTATACCCACATTTGCCGGGCTCCACTATGGACATTGATCTACGGATCGGAACAATGCAAAGGTCTGCACCAAAATAACCAATAGAAACAGGAGTGTCACATGATCTCGGGGCAGGGGCGGACGTTCGCAAGGCACAGACAGGCGAAAAAGGACAAGCCGATCGAGCTCTACTACTGGCCGACGCCGAACGGCTGGAAGATCGCCATCATGCTGGAGGAATGCAAGCTTGCCTACACGGTCCACTATGTCGACATCACCGGCGGCGAGCAGTTCGAGCCGGCATTCCTGGAGATCGCACCCAACAACCGGATGCCGGCCATCGTCGACCCCGACGGACCCGGCGGCAAGCCGCTCTCGGTGTTCGAATCCGGCGCCATCCTGCAATATCTCGGCAATAAGACCGGCCGGTTCTACCCCAGGCGGCCGCGCGAGCGGGTCGAGGTCGACCAGTGGCTGTTCTGGCAGGTCGGCAATCTTGGCCCGATGTGCGGGGAAGCGCATCATTTCCGCCTCTATGTGCGCGAGCCCGACCCATATGCGGTGACCCGGTTCACCAACCACGCCAAGCGCCTCTATGGGGTCATGAACGAGAGGCTTGAAGACCGCGCGTTCCTGGCCGGCCGCTATTCCATCGCCGACATGGCATGCATCGGCTGGATCAAGCCTTATCGCCGGCAGGGCCAGGACCTGGACGAGTTTCCCAACGTCAAGCGGTGGTTCGAAACGATGATGGCCCGGCCGGCGGTGCAACGCGGGATCGCGCTGGGCAAGGAGCGCCGGCGTCGGGTCGAGGACGTGCTCAAGGACGAGGCTGCGCTCAAGCTGCTGTTCCAGCAGCGGGCCAGATGAAGTTTGCGGGCTGGTTATCAAACTCTTTCCATAAAGATTCCCGATCTCTACCGTCTTTTCTTAAAATTCCAGGCAATCTCGCTTTTTCCGTGACTAATGAGACGTGAACTTTATGTCTCATTACGCACTTAGTGAGCTAAAATTAAGCCTTTTATTTAACTCCCGATTCAACCGGCGTCGGCAACACTTTACACGCTCGATCTGCATTGTCAGAGCGAGCGAAAGGGATGGCCCTGGAAACAGTCAGAGGCAAGTACCTACCGGGGCCGAGGCGTTGAATAGAGGGGGGCAAGCAGATGGCCCTATTTGATCCGATGGCCTACGATGCGGCAAGCCTCGAGGCGCGCCCCGCGTTGTCCGGTGAGGCTTTCCTGCAACTCGGCATGGCCAATGCGACCGGCCGCGACGGGGCGGCCGACCTGATCAGCGCGCATAAATGGTTCAATCTCGCTGCTCTGAAGGGCAACCGCGAGGCGCTGCGCTATCGCCAAGAGGTCGCCCGCGAGATGAGCGAGACCGAAATCGCGGAAGCTCAGCGGGCCGCGCGCGAATGGCTTTGCACCCGTTGACCGGCCAATAGCGTCTCTGCGGTTGCTGCAGCGTTGGAAAACCGAGAGAAGGCGCGAGACGTCGCGTCGGTGCACGCGGCGTCGCCGCGCCCGGGGCCTTGCGCCGTCCGGGTTTTTTGATTAACTCGCCCGCAGGAGACGTGGCCGAGTGGCTGAAGGCGGCGGTTTGCTAAACCGTTATACGGTTAACAGCCGTATCGAGGGTTCGAATCCCTCCGTCTCCGCCAGACATTAAGTTATTGATATATAAGGTTTTTCATCTATTTTAGGCAACCCAAATACTCGCGATCTTTCCGCCGGTTACGGCGTCGTTGCGCTTCGTGGCGGCCCGGTGAGACCGTCCTGGTGCGGCAATCGGAGCACTGATATCGCAAAAGGGCATTGTCACATAAACCATAGCGGCTCGAAATCTGGGCGACTTGGTACCCGGGTCAGGCGGCCACGCTCGCAGCTTTCCAGGCGTCGAACGATTCGGTGCGAATTTCCTTCAACATCGGTCGATTGAGGAGATGACGCTGGTGGTGGAAAGTATTTTCGTAGGAGATGTCCAGCCCCCGCTTGGCGAGCATCTCCTCAACATCGCGGCAACTCAGAATGAACCCGGCGTACAGCCAGACCGAATGCCGGATGATATCGACCGGGAAGCGGTGACGCTTGAAGGAGAGCTGGCGCATCAAGCCAGCTCACCATCCATCCCACTTTCCAGCCCACCCAATTTATGTGACTACGCCCCGTATCGTATTTGCTTTCTAAGCACAGATTCTCGCTGTCCAGGCTGACATAGAAGCGCGTGCCGTCCGTGCGGGTGAATCAGATATTGCCCTTCGCCATCTCCCCAGCGATGTAGTCGGCCTGCCTGATGGCCAGCGTCACGATGGTGAGCGTCGGGTTCTCCGCCCCGCCGGTCGTGAACTGGCTGCCGTCGGACACGAACAGGTTCCTGATGTCGTGTGCCTGGCCGTGCTTGTTTACCACCCCGTCGCGCGCATTCTCGCTCATCCGGTTGGTGCCGAGATTGTGGGTCGAGGGATAGGGCGGGGTGTGGAAGGTCTTGACCGCGCCAACCGCCTCGTAGACCGCCGAGCCCTGCTTGTAGGCGTGCTCGCGCATCTTCTTGTCGTTGTCGTGATCGTCGAAATGTACATTCGGCACCGGCAGACCGTACTGGTCCTTCTCGGTGGGATGGAGGGTGACCGCATTGCTCTCCTGCGGCATGTCCTCCCCGACGATCCACATGCCGGCCATGTGGTCGTAGTTGTCGAGGGCAGAGGCGAACTCCCGCCCCCAGGCCCCGGGCTCTAGAAACGCGGACATGAAGGGGAGCCCGAGCGACAAGGTCTCCAACTCGTAGCCGCCCATGAAACCGCGGCCCGGATCGTGCTTCGACTCATCCGTTATGATCCCCGC
The DNA here is from genome assembly GCA_030688605.1 of Hyphomicrobiales bacterium. Lineage (NCBI taxonomy): Bacteria > Pseudomonadati > Pseudomonadota > Alphaproteobacteria > Hyphomicrobiales > Hyphomicrobiales bacterium. Next base: position 18,753 of record JAUYJB010000016.1, on the reverse strand, counting down.
CATGGTGGTGCCGCGATACATGCGCACCGGCTTCTCGAAGATGGCGTAGACCGAGCCGGTGGTGTGCCGCATGTAGTTCCTGCCCACCTGGCCCGAGGAGTTGGCGAGCCCGTTCGGGAACATGCTGGAGGCCGAGTTGAGGAGCAGCCGCGGGCTTTCGATGGAGTTGCCCGCCACGCACACGATGCGCGCCTTCTGGCGCTGCTGGTTGCCGTCCTTGTCGGCATAGACGACGCCGGTCACCTTGCCAGAGGCATCGTGCTCGATCTTCAGCACCTGACTGTTCGGCCGCACTTCGAGGTGGCCGGTTTTCTCCCCCTTTGGGATCTCCACATAGAGGGTTGACCACTTGGCGCCCACCTTGCAGCCCTGGAAGCAGAAGCCGATCTGCTGGCAGGAGCCGCGGCCGTCGCGCGGCTCAGAGTTGATCGCCATCCGCCCGGTGTGGACATTCTGGTAGCCCAACTTTTTGGCCCCGGCCTCGAACACCTTGAAGTTGTTGTTGCCGGGGAGCCCCGGGATGCCGTGGGTGCGGGTCACGCCCATATTGTCCTCGGCCCGCTCATAATAGGGCTCGAGCTCGGCCAGGGTGAGCGGCCAGTCGAGCAGATTGGCGCCGGGGATGTCGCCATAGGTCGATTTGATCTTGAACTCGTGCTCCTGGAGCCTGAGGCTGGCGCCGGCCCAATGGACGGTCGAGCCGCCGACCGCCTTGACGATCCAGGCCGGAAGTCCAGAGAAGTCCTTGGCCACCCGCCAGGTTCCCGAGGTGGCGCGCTTGTCGAGCCACGAAATCCTGCCGAACATCAGCCATTCGTCGTTCTCGAAATCGGGGATCTCATGGCGCCCGCCCGCCTCGAGGATCACCGTCTTGACGCCCTTTTGGGCGAGCTCGTTGCCGAGCGTGCCGCCGCCGGCGCCTGAGCCCACGACGACGACGACGGTATCGTCATTGAGATCGAAAATTGCCATCGGTCGTCCTCCTCTCAGAGCCAGTCGAGGTCGTTGAAGCCACGGTTGATGTAGCCGCCTTTCGAGGCGCTCTCGCCCTCGTAGCCGAGGATCGGCCACACCTCCTTGTTGTTGTAGATGCCAGTGATCAGATTGCCGCGCACCTTCTGGAAGAAGGCGCTGCCCTGCGTCTCCTTGAGCAGCGCGAGCCGATCCATTTCGTTGCCGAGCGACCGGTAGTTCTCGCCCTTGAGGCCCATCGCCGCCTTGTTGAGGGCGGCGACGCCCTCCTCAAGCATGGTTTTGGCCGCCGCATCGGATTTGGCGCTGGAGTCAAGACCAGAGACGGCCGCTGCATAGAAATCGTCCGCGAGCTGGTCATGCGGATAGATGTCGCGCGACATCTGCACGAGCGTGGCGAAGCTCTCCGGCTGCAGCGCCTCCGCCGCTGCCGACCAGGCGTTGTCGTACCCGAGGATGACGCCCGCCGGTGTGACCGCGGCGACGATGAGCGTGGCGCCCGCCGCCTTGATCAGCGAGCGCCTGGAGACTGGGTAGTCCTGTGTGGCCCTTCGCATTGGTTTCCTCCCTTCAGGGTCAGGCCCGGCCGTCTTGTCTAGACATAGCGGCCGTGGCGCTGCAGGACCTCGATCTTGTAGCCGTCGGGGTCCTGCACGAAGAAGAACTTGGCCATGAGCTTGCCGTCACGGTGAAACTCCTTGACGGGATTGGGACCGAGGCCGAGCCGCACCAACCGTGCGTGCTCCGCCTCGAGGTCGTCTACCGACACTGCCAGATGGCCATAGGCGGTGCCGTGGCTGTAGGGCTCGCTGCACCCGTGATTGATGGTGAGCTCGAGCTCGAACTCGGCTTGCGGATGGCGCAGGTAGACGAGCGTGAAGTCGTCGAAGGCGTACCGGTCGGCGACCTCGAGGCCGAATGCCTGGCGGTAGAAGTCCAAAGACCGCTGCTCATCCAAGACCCGGATCATCATGTGGATGGGCTTCGCCATTCCGCGTCCTTTCATGGTGCCTTGAGCGCTGCGAGATAGGCGATGACCTTGGCGCGCATCTCGGGATCGTCCTGGCGGTAGGCCATGTAGCTGTCGGGAATCATGGCCTGCGGATCGGTGAGCCAGGCATCGAGCCGTTCCGGCGTCGAGTCGAAGTCTGGCTGGTTGAGACCATTCGAATAGGGGAAACCCTGCTGCGAGCCAGCCGGCCGGCCGATAATGCCGGCGAGATTGGGTCCCTGGCGGGGCGGCGCGCTCGCCTCGGTGGCATGGCAGACCTGGCACTGTTTGGCGAGAACGACCGAGCCCTCCTCGGCATGCGCGGCCGGCACGGCGGCGCAGACGGCCGCGAGCGCCAGAGATAGTCCTCCCGGGCGACGGGCCCGCCCCAAGATCAATCTCGCCGACATCGCCTCCCATCCCCGCGAGTATCTCTGATCCGACATTCCCCATATTGGCCCCAGTTCCGAGCGTCAGAGTAGCCATTTGGGCTCCCTGCGGCAATCTGGATTACGATAGGAGACGCCGATGTTGCCGCGACTGTCAACCATGGCTATGCCCGGCCACTGACGGCTCTATTTTCCGTTAACAAGACGCACCTCTCGCGTCGTTTCTCTGCGTAGGAATGGCCGTCGAACGCCTCGCGCTGGTGCCGGCGTAGGCAGCGGCTGCAATTCCGCGATGAGCCGCAGGAGTTCGCTGAACAGATCCCTTGGCACCGCGACCTCGGCCATCCGGAACGTAAGGTACCGGGCACGCGTGACGATCTTGGCGCCGATCTTCACGAGCGTCTCCCGGAGGCTGGTCAGCGACCAGTGCGCGATTGCCTCGGGCAAAGTCGGAGTCCGCATGAAGTCGGCGAGATTGTGGGCCAGCGCATGAAGCTGAAGCCGGACGGCATTGGCGGCGAACGAGCAGCATGACAGCCGCGTCCACTTCATCGCGTTCTTGCCTTCCTTGATTCATTGCTCCGCCGTGCCACGATGAATGTGGAAGGCGACAACCCGCTCCGCCGGGCGCGACAGGTTGGTAACGATGAAACCGACGCGAGGATAAAGCTCTCCGGGGTGCCGCTCGACCGTGGCGACCGCCCGGCGCGGCGTCTTCCCGCTTTGCGCCTAGTAGCAGAAGCTGGCGTAGTACCGCCGGACTTCGATGGGAGGGCGACCGACGGGGCGGTTCAAGATTGAAGATTGCGGCGAGCTACCCGAAGTCAACCTTGGGAGTGAACAAGCCGCCGCACTTGGTGGCACCGAGATATTTGTCTTATTTTCTCAGAATTGGGCGGCCGTAAAAAAGAAGCGTAAGCACTTCAAAAATAATGCCACCAACGATATGCATCGTTACAGCCACGAAAGCGAGTGCAAACAGATTAGCCTGCGGGTCCTTCATCAAGACCGCTAGAGATAAACTCGGCACGACCGTTAATCCCATAGCACCCCAGATAAAGAACCAGACGCAAGAACGCGAATGGCCGAACCTATCCCCCGCCTCATCGAGAGCGAGAAGGGGCCAGCATAGTATTCTCAGTACTCTTTCCATACGGCGCTCCTGTAGCCTGGTTGATCTGGCGCGCGCGTCGCTGCTTGTTGTCGTTCGGCGGGCTCGCGTGGCCCAAACCGACCGCAAGCCTCTGCCGCCGCGCGTAGCCCGTCCGGTCACCGTGCCATGTCGGGCGCGACATCAGGCCCGGCGCGCATTGAGCGACGAGGGCCTGCGCCGTTGCTTATGACACCTTCTCGCCGAGGAGCTCCGCCACGAACTCCCAATTGATGAGGTGATCGGGAAATGCGGCGAGATATACACCGCGGTCATTCCGGTGGTCGAGGTAGTAGGAATGCTCCCAGACATCGCATCCGAGGACGGGCCTGGCATAATGAACGAGCGGGTTCTCGCCGTTCGGCGACTTCATCACCTCCAGGCCGCTATCGCCAATGGCGAGCCAGACCCAGCCCGAACCGAACTGGGAGGTGCCCTTTTCGATAGATTGCTTCCTGAAGTCGTCGACCGACCCGAACGCCTCGAAAATAAGCCGCTTGAGTTCGCCCGGAACCGCGCCGCCGCCATTCGGCGTCATCCATTTCCAAAATAGCTCATGGTCGCAATGCTGCGCGGCGCTGTTGAAAAGATTGTCGTCCTCGCCAAGAGCGGCCTCGACAATCTCCTCCAGCGAATCGCCGGTGACTGAAGAGTCCTTCAGCTGCGCGTTGGTCTTGTCCACATATGTTCGGTGATGCTTGTCGCGGTGAAATTCCAGTGCCTCGCCCGACATATGGGGATCGAGGGCGTCATGGGCATACGGAAGATCGGGCAAACGAAACGTCGTCATTCGGAAATACCTCTGGTTTGATACCTGTAATGAACGGGTGGCTGCGGGCTCGGTGCTCCGTGCAAGACCGCTGTTGCGGTATCAACACCTCTGCCTCCGCTTAGTTCCCTCTGGTCTGTGGCACCAGATTGGAGGCGGTACTGGTCCTCTCGCGCCTGACAACGCCAGGAACGGATCGGTTCCATCCTTTATTTGTCGGACTGGATCTCTTGGCGCACCTGGGCATAGCTGAGAACCGCGAACGGCACCGTGCCCCCGATCACATTGCCGGCCAGCGTGGGCACCAGAAAGATGGAGACCGCCACGAAGATTGAACTCACGCCGGTCAACCAGCCGTAGAATGCTTCCGCCGAGCCGGCGATCACATGGGTGAAGCCGCCGAGCGCAATCAGATAGGTCAGGAAGGTGATCACCAGAAACTCCGCCTCCTTGGTGGAAGGCAGCATCCAGACCAGCGCGGCAATGAGCCAGCCGGCGGCGACGTCCGACCACCACAGCGCTTGCGCCTTGCGGGCAAGCTCGCCCTCGCCCTCGACGCGGATGATCTCGTAGATGACGGCGGCGCGCATCGGCAGCGTCTCTTCGACGGTGCGCTCCTCCTTATCGGTGAGGCCCTTCTGCGGCCGAGGGACGTCGTCCTTGTCGATGTCGCTGACCTTCCGTTTCTTCGCGACCTGTTTCATTCTCGCCATGGTGCACTTCTTTCTCTCCCCTATCGGTCTTGCCGACCCCGGTTCACTAAACCTCCTCGTGCCCCTGCGCCGATACCGCCGCGGCGAGGCACATGGCGGCGACGGCGAGGAGCACCGCGCCGATGCCGAAGGACCGCGCCAGACGGCTGAACAGGCCGCCGCCAATAAGCACCACGCCGATGATGGTGTTGCTCGGCGCGGAATAGGAAGCGCGCCTGGTTTCGTCCGTCATGTCGACGATGTGCGTCGCGTGGCCGAGGCGCCCGCCCCGGTCGCCGGAGCTTTCCTCAGGCAATCAGATAGCGCCGGCCAGGAGCGCAATGATGAGAACGATAAGCAGCACACCGACGATACCGGATGGCCGATATCCTCAGGCGCGGCTGTACGGCCAGGCGGGAATCGCCCCGACAAGGATCAGGATCAAGATGACGAGAAGAATTGTGCCGACACTCAAGCTTCAGCTCCCTCGCGGACAGGGGATCGGAAAGAATGCGCGGGGCGGATCGGCCGCCCCGCGGTGCCGCATCACAACCGTGCGTGCCATTCGTCGACGCGCCTTTCGGCCTCCTCGCGCGCCAGGCCGTAGCGCTCTTCGACTTTGCCGACGAGTTCGTCGCGATGGCCTTCAATGACCTCAAGTTCGTTGTCGGTGAGCCTGCCCCATTCCTGCTTGGCCTTGCCCTTGAGCTGTTTCCAGTTGCCTTTGATTTGGTCCCAATTCATGTCCTTACCTCCGAGTTGGGTGGATTATGTGGATCAGCAACGCCGCAAAACCTGCCTTGGTTCCAGTCCTACCCGCCGCGGCGAACGGTGAGTGAAAGGTTCCGCAAGAACGGCGCACGCCCATTCCGCCGAGAAGAGCAAACCAAAGGGCGCCGAAGGCATCAGACCGTTGCCGTCGATGGAACTATCTGCCGCAACGCGGGTTAGAACCGTAAGAAATCCTGCTCATGAAGACCGAGGATAATGACGAAGAAACGGAGGCGATCATGAAAAAACTAGCTATCGCGGGTGTTGCCAGTCTCGGATTGTTACTGGCCGCATGTAACCATACGCCGGGCGCTCGGATCACCAGCGGCGCACTGGTGGGCGGCGCTGCCGGAGCCGGTATCGGCCAGGCGATCGGCGGCAACACCGAATCAACGGTGGCGGGTGCCGCCATCGGCGCAGGTACCGGCGCAGCCATCGCTGCGGCGAACGAACCCCGTTACTGCACTACTTACGATCGGTACGGCCAGCGCTACGACTATCGCTGCTGAACATGGGTGAGTCGTGGAGACAAGCGGCGAGCCGCCGGTTCGAAGCTTCGCCAAGAAGCGGTGTTGGTCTGGCGTATCGGTGCCCTGTCATTCTCGAGAACTAGGACCAGCTGATGTTTCGAGCATGAGGGCAGCAACCCGCGCATGCCGGACGTCATCCGACCGCGACATCGCTGCAACCACTGGCCGGTTGTTTCATCGCCGTCAGAGCGACGCGGCGGAGGAGGTGCCCCAACCGGCGCAGGGGGGATACGCCGGTCGGGGCAGTGGTTCACCGAGCGGCGCGTTGCATGAGGTGCAGAACCGCCGACACGATGAGCGCAATGAGGAAAATCACGAATAGGAGCTGTGCGATCCAGGCTGAAGCCCCGGCAATTCCGGTAAAGCCGAGTGCGGCCGCGATGATGGCTATGATGAGGAATGTTAAGGCCCAACCCAGCATATCGCTTTCCTGACGTTGTCCGAGCTTCTAACGCGCGTCGCGCCGTTTGGTTCCCGCGCCGGCAGAAAGCCTGGTCAGCTCTGTCGGCCTGTTTCACCAGGGTTGTGCCATAATTGGCGGGCGGCAAGTGATGCTGCCGGCGCCAATTTTTGCAGAATTTCACTGAATTCTCCCGTAGATTTGGCAAATGACGCATGAGATTGACTGGCACCAGACTGGCTGCTCCGCCGCCCTACGCCTTCGGCTTCGGGCTGCGGGCCACACCGTCGACTGACAAGCGACCGTTTCCCAATCAGCCGCCACCCGGTTGAACGCGCGTCATGCCGCCTTGCCTGATTACGGCGGCAGTTGCCCCAGCATAGAGGCACAACGATGTTCACACGGCTTGGCCCCAGCGATGCCATCGGTGAGGAGGGGGTGGAAGCCGGCCTGCGGGCCATGCTCCGGGACGGGCTTTGCAGTCAGGCCATGGGCACGCTGACGAGCGGCGTGTTCCTGGTCGGCTTCGCGCTCGCGCTCGGCGCGAACAATGCGGTGATCGGTCTCCTCGCGGCCATGCCCTTCCTGGTCAACCTGGTGCAGATTCCGACCCTGCTGTGGGTCGAACATGCAAGAACGCGCAAGGCCATTGTTGTCGCCATCAACTTGTTCGGCCGCACGGTGCTGCTGGCGACCGCGCTGGCGCCGCTGTTGCCGACGCCCGAAGTGCGGCTTGGTGCCTTGATCGGAGGCGTTCTGATCCACGTCGTCTGCAACGGCATAGCCGGCACCGCCTGGAACTCCTGGATGCGCGACCTCGTGCCCAACGACCGGTTCGGGACCTATTTCGGCAACCGGCTCTTCTATGCGACGGCCTTGGCGGCGATCCTCGGCTTTGCCGGAGCATTCGTGGTGGACGCCGGACCGGAAGTGGTCGCCGGCGGCGCGCTACAAGTCTATTCCATGCTTTTTGCCCTCGGCGCCGTCGCTGGCCTGTTCGGCCTCTACTATCTTTCGATTACGCCCGAACCGCGCATGGCCGTGCCCGAAGATCGGCGCCGGCTCGCCGAGCTTCTGGCACGGCCATTCCGGGACCTCAATTTCCGCCGCCTGATCCTGTTCCTCGGCTCGTGGAACTTTGCGGTCAACCTCGCAGCACCCTTCTTCACCGTCTACATGCTCACCCGGCTCGGATTCGGGATGTTTTTCGTCGTCGGGATGACGGTCGTCAGCCAGGCCGCGAACCTGGTCGTGATACGGACCTTCGGGCGGCTCGCGGACCGGTTCAGCAACAAGTCTGTGCTGGCGGTGTGCGGGCCTGCCTTCATCCTCGCGATATTCGCCTGGACCTTCACCACGCTTCCCGAAAGGCACGCCGGAACCGTGCCGCTCCTGATCGCGATCCATCTGCTTATGGGGTTCGCCACAGCCGGCGTGACGCTCGCCTCGTCGAACATCTCGCTCGAACTTGCCCCGCGCGGCGACGCCACCGCCTATCTGGCCTCGGTCAGCGTGGTCAACAGCCTGGCTGCGGGCATCGCACCCATCATCGGCGGGCTGTTCGCGGATTTCTTCGCAGCCCAGGAGTTGTCGGTGGTGGTGCGCTGGTCGAGCCCGGAGGCGGAGGTCGCCTTGGACGCGTTCAGCCTCCGCTATTGGGACTTCTTTTTCCTGCTCGCCACCGTGCTCGGCCTTTATTCGATCCACCGATTGACGTTGGTCAGGGAGGAAGGCGAGGTCAAGGAGCGGGTCGTTCTCAACGAATTGATGCTGGAGGCGCGCCGCACCATACGCAACCTGAGCCCGGTCGCGGGACTGCGCGGGCTGGCCGTGTTTCCCTTTGTCATTCTGCGCCGCCGCCGGTCGCGCCGCCGGCGCCATGCTCCGTCGTGACCGCTGCCTCTGATGCCGCTGGATCTGCGGTAGTCTAGCCGTCCTGATCGATATGCACGTCGATCAGGTGGCATTCGCCCCCTTCGACCGCAGTCAAGGCGCGCTCGAACGCCTCTCCCAGTTCGCTCACATCCGTCAAGGGCCCCTCGGCGGTCCATCCCATGCCCGCGACGATGGCCGCCAGGTCGGGGGCGGGACCGTCGATCCGCTGGCCGATCCAGCGGTTCTCCGCCGGCCGGCCCCTCTCTTTTGCGACATGATCCTGGTGGCGCACATCATTGAAGTAGCCGCGATTGTTGGCGACAACGACCAACAGCGGGATGGCGTATTTGCGCGCGGTCCATAGCGCCGTGAGCCCCATCAGGCAGTCGCCGTCGCCGATGATCGCAACCGGAATGCGCCCGCTCCCCTTAAGCGCCAGTGCGGCGCCGACCGCAAGGCCGGGACCTGCGCCGACGCCGCCGCCCCCATCGGCACCGAGATAGTCAAGGGGCCCGCGGAAGGTCAGCGCGTCTCCGGGCCAGCGCAGCGGCAGCTTGGCGATGGTGGCCGGCCGGCCGGCAAGCGCCCGGGAGAGGGCCGCGCCGATGGCATGAAAGGTCGGCTTGTTCGAGCCGCCGGCGCCGGATGCCGCCGTTTTTGCCGCGGCTTCAGGCCAATCGGACTTCTTCTTGCCGCCTGACTTGAGGCGGCGTTCGACTTCCGGCAGCAGCGCCTTCACCGCCATGTCCGGCTCGACGTTAAGCGACAGGTCCGCGGCCGGCAGCGCGAAATAGTCCATCGACCAGCCATTATGCAGGCCCTGATCCACCGTGCAGTTGATGAAGGTCGCTGGCGCAGACGAGATGCCGAACACCCCTTCGAAGGTGCCGCCCGGATCGACCCAGTCGAGGCCGAGGATCACGTCGGCCTGCCGGACACATTCCTGCGCCGGCTCGGGGAGGCGGATATCGGCGGGTGCGATGTGGAGCGGGTGATCGGTGGGAAAGGCGCTTGCAACCTTCAAATCCGTCAGCACCCGGGCGTCGATGAGCTCGACAAGCCGCACCCGGCGCTGCCAATCCTCCGGGTCGCGGGAGACGCGGCCGGCCAGAATCAAGGGCCGGCGCGCCTCGATGAGCAGATCGGCCGCCCGGTCGAGGCTCTCCGCCGAGGGGACCGGCGCCTCGCCGGGGCCGAACCGATCCAGATCGGGGCTCTGGAACTCGGCCCCGACCGGGTCCTCCTGGAGCCCGACATCGAGGCACAGATAGACCGGGGCGCGCGGTGGCCTATGGGTGATCTGCCACGCCCGCAAGATGGACTCGACCGCCGCTTGCGGCGAGCGCGGCTCGTCGTCCCACTTGATGAAGGAACGGATCATCGCCGCCTGGTCCTTGGCCGTGTGGATCCAATCGATCCATGGCCGGCGGCGGACCGAATCAACCGGCCCCGTGGCGCCGAGGATGAGCATGGGCACGCGGTCGCACCAGGCGTTGAAGATGGCCATGGAGCCGTGCATCAGCCCGACATTGGAGTGCAGCGCCACGGCCATCGCGCGTCCGGTCACCTTGGCGTAGCCATGGGCGATCGCCACCGCGTTTTCCTCGTGCAGGGCGACCAGGATTTCCGGGTCGTGATTGCCGAGGAAGTTGACCAGGCTGTCATGCAGCCCGCGATAGCTGGCCCCCGGATTGAGCGCGATATAGTCGATGCCGAGGCGGCGCAGCATGGCGGCAATGACGTCGCTGCCCCATCCCAGCTCGAATTGCTCCGCGCCAATGGGCCGTTCGGCCTCGCTTGCACCTTGCGCCATGCGGTTCTCCGTTTGCCGTCGGCAGGGGTCTTGATTGGCGTCCCCTTATGCGCCAACGAGGAACGGAAAACCATCTTCCAGCGTTTGATTCAATGCCATCACGGGGGGGCGTTGCGACATTTCCCCGCGGATTGGGCCGGGCCCAGGCCCTGCTGCCCGCCTATTGCAGCACGATGGAGGTCCTGACGATGAAGGGGTCGGCGGGGTCGGGCGCTTGGCTGAAGCCGAGGCTCTCGCACAGATGCAGCATGCGCCGGTTCTCCTTGAGCACGTCGCCGTAAACCTCGCTTATGCCGCGCACCTTGGCGTAGGCCAGCACCTTCTTCAACAGCAGCGTGCCGAGGCCCATCCCGGTCATGTCGCCGCGCACGATCACCGCATATTCCGCCCGCACATTGTCGGGGTCGGCCGAGACGCGGGCGACGGCGTAGATCTCCGTCGTCCCGGGCAAGCCCGGCTCGGTCAGGATCAGCGCCATCTCGCGGTCGTAATTGATCTGGCTCAAGCGCGCGGCCATCAGATGGTCGAGGGTCTTCATCGGCACGAAGAAGCGCAGGCGGACCTCCTCCGGCGAAAGCTTGTCGAAGCCGGCGCGCAGAGACGGCTCGTCCTCGGCCTGGATCGCCCTCAGCAGCAGCTTGCGCCCGTCGGGGAGCGCGACCTCTTCCTCCAGCTCCTTCGGATAGGGCTTGATGGCGAGCCTGCGGTGCGCCAGCCCCTCATAGCGGGCAACGCGGATGCGAGCGTCGAGCGCCATGACGCCGGCCTCGCTGGCGAGCAGCGGGTTGATGTCCACCTCCTTGATCTCGCCGATATCGACCACGAGCTGGGAGAGCTTGATCAGGGTCAGCGCCACGGTGTCCATGTCGACGGCCGGCCGGTCGCGGAAGCCCTGGAGCAGCCGGTAGATGCGCGTCTGCTCCATCATCTCCTCGGCAAGCCGCATGTTGAGCGGCGGCAGCCCCAGCGTCGTGTCGGCGATCAGCTCGACGGCGGTGCCGCCCTGGCCGAACAGGATGACCGGGCCGAACTGGGCATCTTCCTTCATGCCCAGGATCAGCTCGTAGGCATGCGGCCGGCTGATCATCTCTTGGACTACGATGCCGTCGATCGCGGCGTCCGGCCGCGCCTTTGCGACCCTGCGGAGCAAGTCCTTGGCCGCTGCCTCGGCCTCTTCCGGCGTCTTGAGGCCGAGCACCACGCCCCCCACGTCCGACTTGTGAATGATGTCGGGCGACAGGATTTTCAGCACCACCGGGCCTCCGAATTTCCCTGCGAGCTTGCGCACCTCCTTGGCGGTTCGCGCCACCTCCTGGCGGGTCGTCGGGATCGCGTAAGCCGCAAGAACCTCCTTCGCCTCCACTTCGTTGAGCATCTCGCGGCCCTGTTCCAGCGCCTCGGCAACGATGGCCCGCGCCTTTTCGGTGTCGGGCGCGAACGCCTCGGGGATGGAGGAGGGGGTCTCCAAGAGGGCGATCTGGTTGTGGCGGTAGCGGACGAGATAGGAGAAGGCGCGCACCGCGTCGTTCGGCGTGTCGTAGGTGGGCACGCCGTGCCGGGCGAACAGGCGCCGCGGCTCCTGGACCGAGACGCCGCCGAGCCAGCTCGTCAGCACCGGGATCGTGGGATGCGGGCCCGCCGCGTCGATCACAGATTGCGCCGTTTCCGTCGCCGGCGAGACGGCGGTCGGGCAGTTGAGCACGAGAACCGCATGGACCTCCTCGTCGTGAAGCAGAATGTCGAGGCTCTGTCGGTAGCGCTCGGCGCCGGCGTCGCCGATGATGTCGACCGGATTGCCGTGCGACCAGGTCGCCGGCAGCACGTTGTCGAGGGCTTTCATGGTCTTACGCGAAAGCTCCGAGAGGCGGCCGCCCTGCTCGATGAGGGAATCGGTGGCGAGCACGCCGGCGCCGCCGCCATTGGTCAGGATCGCCAGTGCTTCGCCCTTGGGGATGTCGATCTTGCTCAAGGTCTCCGCCGCGCCGAACAGCTCGTCGAGGACAAACACCCTGAGCACGCCGGCGCGGCGGAAGGCTGCGTCATAGACCTCGTCGGATCCGGCGAGCGCGCCGGTGTGCGAGGCGGCGGCCTTGGCGCCGGCGGGGAAGCGCCCCGCCTTGATGACGATCACCGGCTTGGCGCGGGCGGCCGCGCGCGCCGCCGACATGAACTTCCGTGCGTCGGTCACCGCCTCGATATAGAGCAGGATGGCGTGCGCCTTGGTGTCCCTCGCCAGATAGTCGAGCATGTCGCCGAAATCGACGTCCGACATGTCGCCGAGCGCCACGACGTGGGAAAAGCCGATGCCCCGCTCCGTGGCCCAGTCGACGACGGCGGTCACCACGGCGCCCGACTAGGTGGCGAAGGCGAGCCGGCCGGGCAGCGGCGCGGTCTGGGCGAAGCTTGCGTTAAGGCCTGCATGGGGCATCATAATGCCGAGGCAGTTGGGGCCGATGACGCGCAGCCCATGGGCGCCCGCCGCCTTGAGAAATTCGCGCTGCAGTGCGCGGCCGCGCTTCTCGCCCCCTTCCGAGAAGCCCGCGGTGATGATGACGGCGGCCTTGGCGCCCGTCTCTGCGAGGTCGGCGATAATGCCCGGCACCGTCTCCGGCGGGGTCGCGACGATGGCGAGGTCCGGCATCGCCGGCAGGCTCTTGACATTTCGATAGGCGGGCAGCGTGAAGACGTGGCTTCTGTGCGGATTGACGGCGTAGACCGGCGCGTCGAGCGCGCCGCGGATCAGGTTCTGCACCAGCACCGCGCCGACCGAGCCGGGGCGGCTGGTAGCGCCGATCACCGCCACGGAGCGCGGCGTGAAGGCATATTCCAAATTCCGGGTCGTCATGGGCTGCGGCCTCTTGCGGGTGCTGTCGCCGATTCCGCGGCGCACAATAGCACGCTGCGGCGCCGGGATCATTGCCGGCCCGGCCACGCGGAAGGTAAGGACCAATAACCCGGGCAGGGCCTCCGCCGAACGCCTCGGTCAGCCGGCCTCTCGAGGAGCGACTTGCTTCACCATCCCTTCTGGAATATTCGACTGGAATGTCCCTTATCTCGCGGCAAATCGACCATTATTATCGCTCCCGCATCGCGCGCCGGCTGGAATGCCGCCCCGGTGAAATCCTTCTTCGGACCGTTTTTCTCAAGCGGCTCAAGGGGATATACTACTGCAACCCGAAGGCGGCCGGATCGACAATTATTGCAACTCTGATCCGCGCCGACGCAGGGTTCGATAGCCAAGTGTCCGAAAATCACAATACCACTGAAGCGCGTAACCAAATCAGCGCTGAACAAGACTTAAGAATGTTTCTGAAAGCAATGGATGACCAGCATTTTTTCCGTTTTACCTTTGTGCGCAACCCCTATGTTCGTGTTCTGTCATGCTTCATCGATAAGTTTGCCGACGGACCACAGCGGCAAAGGTTCCGAAGGGAGATCGGCCTGCCCGAGGACGGCGACGTGATGCTTGCCGATTTTCTGAGCCGACTTGAAGGACAGGAACCCTGCCATATGAACCGGCACTGGCGGCCGCAATCGGCGCTCATTCCGTCGAAGTCATTGATTGACTATGTCGGCCGCGTGGAGCGGTTTGACGAGGATTTCGGGATCGTCAGGGATCGTCTCGGCATCGCCGATGCGACCCAGCATGTCGTCACGGAGCACGCCACCCATGCACGCCACCGCATGGGTATGATTGGTCGTAAGGAAAAGGCTTTGATCGACCGTATCTATGGCGAAGACTTCGCGCGGTTCGGTTATGAAATGACATTGCCGGTCGGTGCTGATGCAAGCTGAGATTTGGCGGCGGCGGGCCCGAATTCGTCAATTCCGTGCGAAATAGGCCGACTTTCGGTTCTGCGACCGGCGCGTGAAATCAAGCGATTCCAGCCGCCGCTCGACCGCCTCAACCCGATCCTGTCCGATGATATGGGGATGCAGCTCGACGACGATCTTTGCAACCCCGGGCAGGTCGGAGCTGGCGAACAGTTCGTCTTCGGCGCCTTCCACATCCATCGCGATCAGGGTCGGGTGAAATTCGTCGATGACGGCATCGAATCGATCACTCTGGATCGAGATCGGCTTGCTGGAAGCACGATTGAAGAGGCTCGACGAAAACAGCCTTTCGTGAATATAGAAAGCAATGTCCCGGCCATCGGATGTGATGGCCTTCGCACGTAGGTTGGGGACCAGCCGGTTGAGCGCGAAATTGTCGCGGATCAGGAACTCCAAAGCCGGGTTGGCCTCGTAACTGAGCACATTTTCCGCGCCGACGATCTTGGCGCAAAGGATGCTCAGCAGTCCCGTGCAGGCGCCAACATCAAGAACGCGGTCCCCAGGCTTCAGGGCCGCCCGCAGCAGGCTCCGTTCTGAACCCTCATAGGTCCGATGGAACAAACCACGGCGAATGTCGTAGGGGACCGTCCTCGGGTCGGCGCAGAGCCGCACCCCGTCAAGGCGCGTGCATTTCAAGCACAGCCATCGCGCGGCTATCCACCGCAATCTGCCGATCTGCGAGACCATGCCACTTACGACCAATTGCTGAAAAAGCCGCGCTGAATGAGATCGTCGGCGCCGATGAACGGCGCCGAGACGTCGCTCTCGAGCACGAGCCGATCCGGGTCGTCGATCTGCTGGAGAATATCACCATAGAAGGCGCCGTTGAGAAAGTGCTGGCCGTTGGCGACGGTGCTTTTGAACTGGGTCCAGTAGTCGCCGAAAAACTTGAAATGCAGGAGCGTGCCCAGCAGGGGCGCATAATTCCGCCAATAGGGGGCCGGCG
Organism: Hyphomicrobiales bacterium; assembly: GCA_030688605.1. Taxonomy (NCBI): domain Bacteria; kingdom Pseudomonadati; phylum Pseudomonadota; class Alphaproteobacteria; order Hyphomicrobiales; species Hyphomicrobiales bacterium. The sequence goes on along the minus strand of JAUYJB010000016.1, from coordinate 3,621 downwards.
TGTGGACATTCTTGTTCAAGTTGGTCATCGCTCCCCAATAGACGAGCGGATATTTTATGAGCTGCACGCGGCTGCCGAAGACACGATGGCGGACGCCGCCTTCGATCTTCCAGGAGCGCTCGTCGCCGCGCAACGTGTAACCTGTCGCGTCGAACAGATCGGCGACGGTCCATGGCGGCTCGTCGCCGCCGCCATCATAGTCGGCCTCACCCACGCGTCCTGGCGGATACATATCGAGCATCGGGGCTGGAAAATGAAGAACGCCGCGCTGCGCCAGAGCCTCGATGAGGCTCGGCAAGGCAACCGTCTCATAGCCCGAGTAGACGAGAAACTCGTCGGGATCGACGAACATATACCAACGATTGCCGCCATAGCGGGCGACCAGCATCTGACGCCAAAGGCGGCCCCGCCAGGCGGTCTTGTAGCGGACGTTCGATGTGTAGAGATCAACGTCGGCTTGCCCGGACAAGAATTCCCGCGTTCCGTCGTCGGACACATCGTCGACGCACAAGAACCGCGTGACGCCGAGGTGCCGGTAATGGGCGATAAATGACCGGATCAGCTTTATGTCGTTGTGGGTGATGACGATCAAGGGCAGGTCGTCATGCGAGAGGGGCTCGACTTTGCGGGGGTCGAAGGAATGGAGCCAGACGTCCTTGGAACTCATCCCTGGGACGAGATCGCGAAAACTTCTGGCAAGCGGCCTGTAAAGGCTTGCCTTCGGCAGCGACGGAAAGCCGCCGGGATTGGGATAAGGGGCGCTTACCAGGACCCGCATCTCAGCAACCCGTCCGCAATACGCCGCGCCGCCGGCCAGCGTTCCTGCAACCGGTCCTGGGCTTTCCTTCTGCCCGCCGGGTCAACAAAGCCCGCTGCCGTCCCGCCGTGTACGAAGATAGCGAACTTGCAGGGCGCAAACGAACCGGCGTAGCAATCGTCTTGACCATGCGGTGTGCGATGGCCTCCTCGCTTTGCTTGAGCAGCGCCGAACAGCGAATCCTTGCTGTCGCAACAGACCTGGACCGTGCCCTTATTCGGGCCTGCGTCCTCCGCCGATCGATCCGCAGAGGTCTGCTCAAGACCTGTATGAACAAACAAGCGCAACACCGCGTGCGGTGGTGCTTCTACGCTGCTTTCCAGTTACGCCTGTTTGGTATTTCTCGCCGCTGTCGCGGCTTGCACCACGACATACTGAGCGATCAGTTTGTTGGAGTTTTGTCGCCGTTGCAAGTCACATTGCGCGAGCGCATCAGGGCCGGATCGGAGCACCGCTCGTTGGCTTGCGCGCGGCGCTGCGCAGGGAGCGTGCCGGAGCGTAAAAGCGCATGATATGGCCGGCCAAGCCCCAGATGGCGCCGACCAGCAGATAGAAATGGCGCCAATGGTCGATGTCGATCACGAGGCCCAGGGCGATCAGCCCTAGAAAAGTCGAGACCAGGATGATCGCCGGGCCCCTGAGCGGTGACGGCCGAACGGCGGCCGCCAGGCCGACGACGGCGGTGAGAACCACGAGCTGGACAAACGCGAGGCCGCCGATCCAGCCGCCGATCAGGAAGGCGTAGAGGTAGACATTGTGCGGCGCCCCGCCGGGCCACAGGCTGGCGAACCCGTAGGCGCCGAGCCCCAACGGGTTGTGCAGGATCCGCTTGAGCGCGAAAACCTGGCCTTCGAAGCGCCCCGCTCCACCGGCCACGTCGTAGTCCTGGACCAGCTGGAAGCGGACGCTGAGCAGGTCCGCGACCGGCTGAAGGGAGATGATGCCGGCAAGCGCGACTCCGCCGAGCAGGACGAGGATGACGGTTAGGGCGGTAACGCGCAGCCTGAGCCTGGCGGACGTCCCGGTGGCGAACAGCAGAAACAGGCAGACGGCGAAGGAGACGACATAGTGCCCCCAGGCGCCGCGCGAGAAGCTGAGCAGGATGCCGACCGTAGTCAGAAGGAAGACCATTGCCCAATAGGGCGCGGCTTTTCCGGCCCCCTCGACCAGACGGTGGAAGGCATAGAGCGCCGGCGCGATCACGAATGGACCGAAGACGTTGGGATCCTTGAAGGTGCCGCGCGCGCGGCTGTTCTCGGTGAACAGGTCAAAGGCCCCCGGGAGCAGCGAGAAATAACCGATTATGCCGGCAATGACGGCGATGACCGCGGCGATGGCGTAGCCGGAGAACATCACCTTCAGAGCCCGTTCCGGGTTGCGATAGACGAAACAGCTGAAGAACAGGGTGGCGACCGCCAGATAGGCGGTGATCGCCACGTGGCGCAGCGAATCGGCGAGCTCCGGCGTTTGCGTCGCCGCGATGGCGCCGAAGCCCAGAAACAGGATGAGCAGGGCGGTTGGCGTGACGCACCAGGCCGGAATCCGCAGTCCAGCCAGGAACATCAGCGCCGCGACGAGAATCAGGGTCAGATCGAACGGCGCCGGCTCGATCATGACGATGCCGGAGATGGCGAGTAGGGCCCAGACCGCCGCGTAACCAAGCCGTGTGCCGGCACGGCGGCCTGCGTGGCTGGGCATTGCGTACACGGCTAATAGGCGCTCTCGTGCTTCAGCAGCGAGAGGGGTGTGCGCAGCAGAATGTAGAGGTCGAACAGCACCGACCAGTTCTCGATATTACCGCCGCCATCGACGGAATAGCTGTTGGTCAGGGTTTCCTGGCCGAAAACAACGATCCGCAGCTTGTCGCCGCTGTCGAGCCGATAAGGCTCGTTGCCGCCGTCGGCGAAAGCCAGAGCTTGTCGCCGCTGTCGAGCCGATAAGGCTCGTTGCCGCCGTCGGCGAAAGCCAGCTTCTGGGTTGCCTCGCCGGCGCAGCCGGCGAGCGCAAGTCCGAAGATCAGAAGCGCGAAAAGCGTTCGAACACACATGGCAAGCCGACGCATTGATGCTTGCATCATAGGTTTTTCTTACGCGGCCATGGTTAACAATCCCTCTCCGCAACATTCTTGCTCGACACGGGCCGGCGGCGGGAAACGTTAACCACTTGGTTACCCTAGTGCGGCTCTACTGCGACCAGCGAACCACCCCTAGATTCGCCGTGGATGAGGTCTCGTATGGATGAACCGCACGCCGACGCGGAGGATGGCGTCGAATTCGCGGACGGCGACGGCGTGACGATCGTCGATCTGGCCAAATCCATTTGGCGTCGCAAGCAATGGGTCATCGGGCCGTCGGTGTTGTTGCTGACGCTCGCTTACGGCTATCTCAACGTGGTCACGCCGCGCTACACGTCGGGAGCCGACATTCTGATCGAGGATACCCAGTCGGTTTTCGCGCGCCCCCAAGGCGAGCCGGCGGAGCGGGCCCTGCCGGACACACAGGACATCGAGAGCCATGTCCAGTTGCTCAATGCGCGCGATCTTGCCGCCACCGTCATTCGCGAGCTCAAGCTCACGGGGCTTGCGGAGTTCGATTTCCTGAACAACGGCATGTCGCTGCCCAAGCGGCTCCTGGTGCTGACCGGCGTGGTCCGCGATCCGAGGCTGCTGTCGCCCGAGGAGCGGGCGATGAAGGTCTTCTACAATCGGCTTTCCATCGTCAAGCTGAGCAATTCCCGCGTCATCGCGGTGCGTTTCACGTCCGCCGATCCGGCCGTCGCCGCCAAGGTCGCCAACTCCGTCGCCG